>NZ_JVLX01000037.1:0-26795 GCF_001070815.1 Streptococcus pseudopneumoniae
CAAAGCAGTGCTTTGAGCAACCTGCGGCTAGTTTCCTAGTTTGCTCTTTGATTTCCATTGAGTATAATTCTCCAATTTATAAAATGAAATTGCTTTTATATCTAAATTGCTATATAATAATGATAAGGAGGAAATAAGTATGTTAAAAGAAGTACTAACCGTTGCAAAAGTTGCGAAAAAATCTTCATTATTTTTGGGTGGTGTCGCATTTGGTACCCTTGGTTTGAAAATCTTAGCAAGTAAGGAAGCTAAAAAAGGTTATTCTAAAGCTTTGGCTAAGGCTTACAAGTTAAAAGACGAGCTAGATGCATCTGTTTCTGTTGTGAAACAACATGGAGACGATGTTTTGCAAGATGCTAAATATTTGTATGAGCAAGAGAAAAAAGAAGAGCAATTAGATAGCCTTATAGGAGAATAATATGTCTTTTAAAGTGCTATATAGAGGATATCAACATATCCGACTATCATCTTCTTTTTCACTTACCTTGGATATTCAAGACTATCTTCGTTCCTTGGCGAGAGATGAGAAGGGAATTGAGTCTATCCAGTTTTACATGGATCAACAGCACTTTACCCTATGTATAAAAGAAGGCTTCTCTGTATTAGACAATGCAGAAGCCTTTTTAAAAAGAATTGATAAAGGGAAAGTTTCTGAGTTGATGACTCTTCCTGTTCGTAGAGAAGAGAGTGCCTATTCTATCGTTTCAGGTGCAGCGATTAAGCGTGTGCTTTTTCGTAGTCTTGTGCCGTCTCCTATTCGCTATATATGGACTTGTTATCAGGCTTTTGGATATGTTAAAGAAGCCTATCAAACACTAGCGCGTAAGGAACTAACGATGGAAGTCTTGGACTGTTCGGCTATTTTATTGTCTTTGTTTATGAACCAATCCAATACTGCCAGCAACATCATGTTTATGCTTGATTTGGGGAATCATTTAGATCAGTGGTCCTTGAAAAAAACTGCAACAGATTTAGAACAGAGTCTTCTTGCAAAAGAGAGCGATGTATTCTTGGTACAGGGCGATACGGTCGTTAGTATCAAGAGTTCCGATGTTCAAATAGGAGATGTCTTGGTCCTATCTCAAGGAAATGAAATTCTGTTTGATGGACAAGTAGTTTCAGGTTTAGGTATGGTCAACGAAAGTTCCTTGACGGGAGAGAGTTTTCCAGTTGAAAAAAGAGAGTCTGATTTGGTTTGTGCAAACACAGTCTTGGAGACTGGGGAGCTACGCATTCGTGTAACCGATAATCAGATGAACAGCCGTATTTTACAGCTGATTGAGTTGATGAAAAAATCTGAAGAAAACAAGAAAACCAAACAACGCTATTTCATCAAGATGGCGGACAAGGTCGTCAAATATAATTTCTTGGGGGCTGGTCTGACTTATCTATTAACGGGTTCTTTTTCTAAGGCTATTTCTTTCCTATTGGTCGATTTCTCCTGTGCTTTGAAAATCTCTACTCCTGTAGCTTATTTGACAGCTATCAAGGAGGGGTTGAACCGTGAAATGGTGATTAAGGATGGAGATGTTCTAGAGAAATATCTGGAAGTTGACACTTTCTTATTTGATAAGACAGGAACAATCACAACTAGCTATCCTATAGTTGAAAAGGTGTTACCTTTTGGGGACTATAGCGAGGAAGATATTCTCAGAATCAGTGCCTGTCTTGAGGAACACATTTATCATCCTATTGCTAATGCCATTGTCAAACAAGCCGAGATAGAGGGGATTGAACATGAGGAAATGCATGGGAAACTCCAATATATCGCAAGTAAGGGAATCAAATCTCATATAGATGGGCAACCAGTTCTTATTGGGAATTATGTCTTGATGCAGGATGAGCAGATTCATATTAGTTTGGAACAACATGCTTTGATCGAAGAGTACAAGAATCACTACAATCTCTTATTCTTAGCCTACCAGAATGAATTGATTGGAATGTTCTGCATTCATACTCCTCTGAGAAAAGAAGCAAAAGCAGCCTTGGAGAAACTTAAGGCACAAGGGAAAAAATTGATTCTGGCAACAGGGGACACCTTGGTTAGAACAGAGGAATTAGTCAAAGATTTGCCCTTTGATCAGGTCTATACAGACTTGAAACCTGATGGGAAATTTGAGTTAGTAGAGGAACTGCAGAAAGCAGGTCACACTATTTTGATGGTTGGAGATGGATTGAATGACTCAGCGGCTCTAACCCTATCAGATATCGGTGTGGTGATGAATGAGAGTGCAGATATTTCTAAGCAGATGAGTGATATCTTATTGTTAGATAATCGTTTGGATTTCTTCCAAGAGTTGGATTCGCTATCATCATCTTTGCAAACACTTATCAAGAAGAATATTCAAGATACCGTTGTCGTAAATAGTAGTTTGATTGGCTTTGGCTTGTTTAATTGGCTCAGTCCTTCAAATCTCTCTATCTTACATAATCTAACAACCTTGCGCATTGTCTTGCGTAGTCTGTCTATTAAAAATAGATAGATGAGAGTTATTAACAGCAAAAAGGAGTTACCTTTCTCGAGGTTAACTCCTTTGTTTATAGATAAATGTTGAATAGTTTAGTAAGTCAATACAAAGTATTTTTTCTTACCGCGACGGATAACAGTTAGTTCGTTCTCTAACTTATCTGCGTCGCTCAAGACATAGTCAAGGTCTTGGATGCGGTCGCCGTTTACGTAGATAGCTCCATTTTGGACATCTTCACGAGCTTGGCGTTTTGAGTTCACCACACCAGATGAAACGAGCAGTTCCACGATATTGTGGTCTTCATCAGCTTGAACTTGGTAGTTTGGTACTCCACGAAGTCCTTGTTTGAGTTCTTTAACAGAAAGGTTTTTAATGTTTCCTGCAAAGAGTTGCTCAGTGATGTTAAGGGCTTCTTTGTAGGCTTCTTCGCCGTGAACAAGTGTGACCACTTCACGAGCCAAGACTTTTTGAGCCAAGCGTTCGTGTGGAGCTGCTTCAAATTGTTTACGGATGTCTTCAATCTCATCAAGTGACAAGAAAGTAAAGATTTTCAAGAAGCGAACAGCGTCTGCGTCCATAACGTTCATCCAAAATTGGTACATTTCGTATGGAGAAGTCTTTTCAGGATTGAGCCAGACGGCGTTTCCTTCTGATTTACCAAATTTCTTACCAGTTGCATCTGTGATCAATGGAACAGTGATAACGTGGCCAGTCTTGTCAGACTTACGACGAAGCAATTCAGTACCAGCTGTCATATTTCCCCACTGGTCAGAACCACCGATTTGAAGCGTTACGTTGTGGTCTTGGTTAAGGACGAAGAAGTCGTACCCTTGCATGATTTGGTAAGCGAACTCAGTGTAAGAAATCCCTGTTTCAATCCGTTTTTTCACAGATTCCTTACTCATCATGTAGTTGACAGTAAAGTATTTTCCGATATCACGGAGGAAGTCAATGAAGCTGATGCTGCCAAACCAGTCGTAGTTGTTGACCATGACAGCCTTGTTTTCGCCATTTTCAAAGTCAAGAAAACGAGAAAGTTGTCCTTGGATAGACTTGACCCAGCCATCTACTGTGTCTTTTGTTTGGAGACTACGCTCAGCATCTTTGAAGGACGGATCTCCGATGAGACCTGTAGCACCGCCAACGAGCGCATAAGGTTTGTGACCTGCTAGTTGCAGGCGACGACTTGTCAAGATTGCGACAAGGTGGCCTAGGTGAAGGCTGTCAGCAGTTGGATCGTAGCCAGTATAATAAGAAACTTGACCTTCTTCTAGGGCTTTACGCAAAGCTTCTTCATCAGTCGTTTGAAAAATCAAACCACGCTCTTTTAGCTCATCAAAAATGTGCATGTGTCTTTTCTCCTTTTTAAAAATATTGTTTCTACCTATTGTATCACAAACTTGGGCAATAGCCTAGTAGAATAAGGAAGAAAGTGGCTATTTTATTGAAAGTTTACCTTTTATGGTATAATAGATAGAGTGAGGAAATCCATGCAAAATCAATTAAATGAATTAAAACGAAAAATGCTGGAATTTTTCCAGCTAGTAAAATCAAAAATAAATCATAAAAAAACAGAGAAAGTCTCAGAAGAGAAGCAGTCGGATGGGACAGGTGGGAAAGTTCTGGCTATCCTAGGTAGCATTTTAGTTGCTATTAAGGGCATTCTGAATACTCTCTTTATTCTAGGCTTTATCGGTGGGCTTTTTGGTGCTGGTGTAGCTCTTGGTTATGGAGTTGCTTTGTTTGATAAGGCTAAGGTTCCCCAAACGGAGGACTTGGTCAAGCAGGTTAAAAATATTTCTTCCATTTCAGAAATTGTTTATGCAGATGGGAGTGTCATTGCTTCTATAGAGAGTGACCTACTGAGAACTTCTGTAACATCTGAGGAAATATCGGACAATCTCAAAAAGGCTATCGTTGCTACTGAGGACGAACATTTTCTTGAACATAAAGGGGTTGTGCCAAAAGCTGTGATTCGGGCGACTTTGGGAACCTTTGCAGGTTTGGGCTCATCTAGCGGGGGCTCGACCTTGACCCAACAGTTAATCAAGCAACAAGTGGTCGGAGATGCTCCTACCTTGGCTCGTAAGGCTACAGAAATTGTTGATGCTCTTGCCTTGGAACGCAGCATGAGCAAGGATGAAATCTTGACTACTTATCTCAATGTTGCTCCCTTTGGTCGAAATCATAAAGGGCAGAATATTGCAGGTGCCCAGCAAGCTGCTGAAGGGATTTTCGGTATCGATGCCAACAAGTTAAGTATTCCTCAAGCCGCTTTTCTAGCAGGTTTGCCACAGAGTCCGATTACTTATTCCCCTTATGAAAATACTGGAGAGTTAAAGAGTGATGAAGACTTAGAACTTGGTTTGAAGCGGGCCAAGGATGTTCTCTACAACATGTACCGTACGGGTGCCCTGACTCAGGAAGAATACGACCAGTACAAGGATTATAATCTCAAACAAGACTTCTTGCCATCAGGAACTGTCAATGCTGTTTCGAGGGATTATCTCTACTTTACTGCTATGGCTGAAGCGACAGACCGTATGTATGATTATCTAGTTCAACAGGACAATGTCTCTAGCCAAGAGTTGAAAAACGAGTCGATTCAAAAGGCCTATCATGAGCGAGCTGAGCAGGAACTAAGTAATGGTGGCTACAAAATCACTACAACGATCAATAAAAAAATCCATAACGCTATGCAAAATGCAGTTGCTAACTATGGTCATTTGGTAGATGATTCGACTGGGCAGCCTGAAGTAGGGAATGTTTTGATGGACAATAAAACGGGAGCTGTTCTAGGCTTTGTTGGTGGTCGTAATTACCAGACCAACCAAAACAATCACGCCTTCGACACCAAGCGTTCGCCAGCCTCTACAACCAAGCCTTTGTTGGCCTACGGTATTGCCATTGATCAAGGTTTGATGGGAAGCGCTAGTATCTTGTCCAATTATCCAACAAAATTCTCTAATGGAAATCCTATCATGTATGTAAATAGTCCAGGTACAGGCATGATGACCCTAGGTGAAGCCTTGAACTATTCGTGGAATATCCCAGCCTATTGGACCTATCGCATGCTTCGTGAGAAGGGTGTTGATGTCAAGGGTTACATGGAGAAAATGGGTTACGAGATTCCGGAGTACGGTATCGAAAGTCTGCCTATGGGCGGCGGTATTGAAGTCACAGTCGCCCAGCATACCAATGGTTATCAAACAATTGCTAATAACGGTGTTTATCATCAGAAACATGTGATTTCTAAGATTGAATCATCTGATGGTAGAGTAATCTATGAATTCCAAGACAAACCAGTTCAAGTGTACTCGAAGGCAACGGCAACAATTATGCAGAGTTTGCTTCGTGAGGTGATTTCATCTCGAATCACTTCAAGTTTCCAAACGGATTTGGCTTCTATCAATTCAAGCTTAGCTCGTGCAGACTGGATTGGTAAGACTGGTACAACTAATGAAGATGAAAATATGTGGCTCATGCTGTCAACACCAAGATTGACTCTAGGTGGTTGGCTAGGGCATGATGACAACCGCCCGATGGCTAAGGGGGCTGGGCATTATCGAAATGCCAAATATATGGCTTACTTGGTCAATGCTATCCAACAGGCTGAGCCTGGTGTTTGGGGCAATGAACGCTTTAATCTTGATTCTAGTGTGACCCAATCTCAGGTCCTCAAATCTACAGGGCAAAAGCCGGGCAAAGTATCCGTTAATGGAAAAACGGTGGATCTTTCAGGGGCTACTGTAACGAGTTATTGGGCTAATAAGGCGGGAGCTCCTACGACAAGCTATCACTTTGCTATTGGAGGAAGTGAAGCAGATTACCAAAATGCTTGGTCAAGTATTATTGGTAGTTTCTCATCTACACCAAGTTCAAGTAGTAGTTCTAGCAGTACATCAAGTTCATCATCTACACAACCAAATAGTAGAAGATAGGAAAGTGGCATTGATTGCCACTTTTTTCTTTTTTCCTTTCGTGTTACAATAAAGGTATGAATCAGTATCAGAAAAAGATTGTTAAAGGAACTATTTATTCGCTCCTATCCGGCTTAATCTGGGGAATCTGTGGAATTTTAGGAGAATATTTCTTTACTCATTATCAAGTGTCCTCTGGCTGGATTACCTCTATGCGTTTGACACTGGCAGGGAGTCTTGTGCTTATTTGGTCTGCAATGCAATTAAAATCGCAAGTGCTAGATATCTGGCGAGACAAGAAGAATTACCTGCCCTTTTTGGCCTATGCTATTTTGGGAATTTTCTCAGTCCAGTATTTTTTCTATCTCTGTGTAGAATACTCAAATGCAGCGACAGCAACTATTTTACAGTTTATTAGTCCAGTTTTTATCCTCTTTTACAATCGTTTGGTTTATCAAAAACGAGCGTCAAAAAGCGCTATTTTCTATGTTTTGGTTGCCATGCTGGGTGTTGGCTTGATGGCGACAAAGGGGGATCTCTCTCAGTTATCCATGACGCCACTAGCCCTTGTAACAGGTTTGCTGAGTGCTATGGGGGTTATGTTTAATGTTATCCTGCCCCAACCTTTCGCGAAGCGCTATGGTTTTGTACCCACGGTTGGGTGGGGGATGATTTTGGCAGGTTTATTTAGCAATGTCCTTTCGCCAGTGTATCAGCTTTCCTTTACTCCTGATATTTGGAGTATCTTGATTTGCCTTATTATTGCTTTCTTTGGGACGGCTTTTGCTTTTTTTATTTCCATGAAGGCAGTGTCCTTGGTCTCTCCTTTGGTGGTTTCTGTTATCAGTGCCAGTGAACCTCTCTCCTCTGCTCTCTTGAGTGTTTTGTTTTTAGGATTGGTGGTGGATTGGTCCCTTCTTCTAGCTATGGCCCTGATTATTTTACCCATGATTTTCCTATCGATAGAAGAAGCGAAAGAAAGTAAATAAAAAGTCTTTTCTTAATTCTAAAAGTGTGCTATACTAGAATAGTCAATAAAACACGGGGAGATAGTTGTGAAGAGTGTTTTTAGGTTGTATCGGTAGGGGCTTGCTTTTACCGACAGCACGTTTTATCTCACATCCCTAAAAATCATACCTAAAAACAAACAAAAAGGCTTCAAATTTGAGGCCTTTTTTGGTAGAATAGGTATCATTAAAATGAACTAGGAGGCGCCTATGACTGCTACAAAAATGAACGCTCAAGAAATTATCCAATTTATCGCCAATGCTGAAAAGAAAACCAGTGTGAAAGTAACATTTGAGGGACAACTCGCAACTGCTGTACCTAGCTCTGTTGTCAAACTAGGGAATGTCCTATTTGGAGACTGGAAAGATGTGGCTCCGCTTCTCGATGGTTTGGTAGAAAATCAAGACTATGTTGTTGAGCAAGATGCTCGTAATTCTGCAGTTCCCTTGCTAGACAAACGTGCTATCAACGCTCGTATCGAGCCAGGTGCTATTATCCGTGATCAGGTTGAAATTGGTGACAATGCTGTTATCATGATGGGAGCAGTTATCAATATCGGTGCTGAAATCGGTGCAGGGACCATGATTGACATGGGTGCTATCCTTGGTGGCCGTGCTATCGTGGGGAAAAACAGTCACGTTGGTGCAGGTGCTGTTCTTGCAGGTGTGATTGAGCCAGCTAGCGCTGAACCAGTCCGTGTTGGAGACAATGTTCTCATCGGTGCCAACGCAGTGGTTATCGAAGGAGTTCAAATCGGTAGTGGTTCAGTCGTTGCTGCAGGAGCCATTGTTACCCAAGATGTCCCAGAAAACGTGGTGGTGGCAGGTGTTCCAGCTCGTATTATCAAAGAGATTGATACCCAAACCCAACAAAAAACAGCGCTAGAGGATGCGCTTCGTACCTTATAATTGTAAAAGTAATAAAGAGGCGGAACCCTTCTTCCAGCCTCTTTCTGCTATATCGGAGGATAGATAGATGTTAGATTTGATTCAGACTAGACGAGATTTACACCAGATTCCAGAGATTGGCTTGGAGGAGTTCAAGACTCATGCTTATTTGCTGGATGTGATTGAGAAATTGACTGCGGGCAAGGAGTTTGTTCAAGTTCGTACTTGGCGGACAGGTATTTTGGTCTATTTGCAGGGAAGTCAGCCAGAGCGTACCATTGGTTGGCGGACAGATATTGATGGTCTGCCTATCGTTGAACAAACAGGCCTTCCTTTTGCTTCTCAGCACCAAGGTCGCATGCACGCCTGCGGTCATGATTTCCACATGACTATTGCCTTGGGCTGTCTTGAGCGAGCCCTTGAGGAGCAACCAAAGAACAATCTGCTCTTTCTGTTTCAGCCTGCTGAAGAAAATGAAGCTGGTGGCATGCTCATGTATGAGGATGGCGCTTTTGGAGACTGGTTGCCAGACCAGTTTTATGGACTTCATGTTCGGCCAGATTTGAAGGTTGGTCAGATTGCGACCAATACTCATACACTCTTTGCAGGGACTTGCGAGGTGAAGATTCGTTTCAAAGGTAAAGGTGGCCACGCAGCCTTTCCGCATGAAGCCAATGACGCCTTGGTGGCCGCTAGTTACTTTGTGACCCAGGTGCAGTCAGTTGTCAGCCGCAATGTCAACCCAATCGAGGGAGCGGTGGTGACCTTTGGAGTTTTCCAAGCTGGAACAACCAACAATGTTATCACAGATACAGCCTTTTTGCATGGAACTATTCGGGCCTTAACACAGGACATGAGCCTCTTGGTGCAAAAGCGAGTCAAAACAGTTGCAGAAGGAGTTGCAGCAGCCTTTGGTATGGAAGTCGAAGTGGAACTCAAACAAGGTGGTTACCTGCCTGTTGAGAACAATCCAGCCTTGGCGCGTGAACTGATGGACTTTTTTGAAGAGAAAGACGGAATTGAGTTGATTGATATCGAACCTGCTATGACAGGTGAAGACTTTGGTTATCTCCTTTCAAAAGTTGATGGCGTTATGTTCTGGCTAGGTATTGATAGTCCCTACGCCCTTCATCACCCTCAGATGAGTCCTAAGGAAGAAGCATTAGCTATTGGGGTGGATGCGGTCTCTAGTTTCCTCAAAAAGAAGGCAGCAGAGTAGAGGGGTTGTCTATGAAATCGGAATTACGTAAGCAAGTCTTGAAAGAAATGAAGGCTTTACCTCGAGAGCAAAAACAATTTATAGACCAAGCTTTAACTGAGCGACTTTTACACCATCCCTTCTACCAAGAAGCTAAGGTCATCGCAAGCTACCTCTCTTTTCCTCATGAGTTTCAAACGCAGGAACTGATTGAGCAGGCGCTGAAGGACGGCAAGAAGGTTCTGATACCCAAAACCTATCCCAAGGGGTGCATGGACTTTGTAGTCTATGAACCGCAACAGTTGGTAAAAACTTCCTTTGGACTACTGGAACCACAGGGAGATTTGGAAGTTGTGGATGCCTCTCAGATTGATTTGATTCATGTTCCTGGTCTGGCTTTTACGACGGAAGGATATCGGATTGGATACGGTGGAGGTTATTATGACCGCTATCTGGAACATTTTTCTGGTCATACTTTGAGTACGATCTATCCTTGTCAAATTCAGGACTTTATCCCTGAAAACCATGATATTCCTGTTCAGGAGGTTCTGATTGATGAAGGAAATCTTTGATAGACGTTACCCTGTGACGAGTTTCTTCCTTTTAGTGACGGCCTTGGTGTTTCTATTAATGCTGGTGACTACAGGCGGAAACTTTGACAGGGCGGATACCTTATTTCGATTTGGAGCCATGTATGGGCCTGCTATTCGGCTCTTTCCCGAGCAGATTTGGCGTCTCTTTTCTGCCATTTTTGTTCATATTGGTTGGGAGCATTTCATTGTTAATATGCTTTCCCTTTATTATCTTGGTAGACAAGTAGAGGAAATTTTCGGATCCAAGAAGTTTTTCTTTCTCTATCTCTTATCTGGAATGATGGGCAATCTCTTTGTTTTTGTATTTAGTCCAAAATCCTTAGCAGCAGGAGCTTCTACTTCTCTCTATGGGCTATTTGCCGCGATTATCATTCTTCGCTATGCTACGCGTAATCCTTATATCCAGCAGTTGGGGCAATCCTATCTGACACTTTTTGTGGTTAATATTATTGGAAGTGTTCTGATTCCAGGAATCAGCCTAGCAGGCCATATCGGGGGAGCAGTTGGTGGAGCATTTCTAGCAATTATCTTTCCAGTTCGAGGAGAAAGACGGATGTATAGTACCAGTCAGAGGTTAGGAGCGGTAGTCTTGTTTGTAGGACTTGCAGTCTTACTTCTCTACAAGGGAATGGGGTTGTGAAGGTTTATAAGAATAGTTATGTAATAAAAAAGATAAGGCATTTTTGAACCTTATCTTTTTATGTTATTCTTTTTCAGCCAATTCTTTTCCCAGTTGGATGAGGTAATCTTTCAAGTCATCTTTGACTTGTGGGTGCTTGAGGGCGTAGTCAATAGATGTTTTCATAAAACCAAACTTATCCCCAACGTCGTAACGAGCTCCTGTAAATTCACGGGCGAAAACACGTTGTGTTTTATTAAGTGTATCAATAGCATCGGTAAGCTGGATTTCATTTCCAGCGCCAGGAGCTTGATTTTCGAGGATCTCAAAAATTTCTGGTGTGAGCAGATAACGACCGATAATAGCTAGATCACTTGGAGCCTCCTCTGGAGCTGGTTTTTCAACAAAAGTTTCGACACTGTAGAGACCATTAATCCCTTCACCCTGAGGAGCGATAACTCCATATGCTGAAACTTCTTCATGAGGGACAGGCATAACAGCAATTGTTGATGCGTGAGTCGTCTCGTAATCGTTCATCAATTGTTTTGTCAAAGGGACAGCGTGGTCATCTGTGATATCCATTAGGTCGTCACCCAGCATGACAACGAAGGGCTCATTCCCTACAAAAGCTTTTGCTTGTAAGACAGCATCGCCAAGACCACGAGGATGGCTTTGACGGATAAAGTGAAGGCGAATGCCAGTTGTTTCGTCTACCAATTTTAGTAAGTCATGTTTGCCTTTTTCTTTGAGGTTGTACTCAAGCTCAAAGTTTGAGTCAAAGTGGTCTTCAATAGAACGTTTTGATTTACCAGTGACAACCAGAATATCTTCAATACCTGATTTAAGAGCTTCTTCTACGATAAATTGGATAGTTGGTTTATCTACAATTGGCAACATTTCTTTAGCAAGTGCTTTGGTTGCTGGTAAAAATCGAGTCCCGAGTCCAGCGGCAGGGATGACTGCCTTTCTAACTTTTGATGTCATAAGAATCCTTTCTTTAGAGGGTTAAGACCACTCATTTTCTGCTTTAAATTCATTGTTCATGATGTCATAAATGGCATCTTTAATATTGGTTCCGTGGTAAATAACTTGGTAAATGGCTTGTGTAATTGGCATATAGACTCCAAGTTCTTGCGCTAGTTCATAGGCTGCTCGAGTTGTTGAAATTCCTTCAATCACCATGCCCATATTGGCTTCAATATCAGCTAGAGATTCTCCACGACCAAGAGCATCTCCAGCTCTCCAGTTACGAGAGTGGATGGAGGTTCCCGTTACGATCAAATCTCCCACACCAGATAAGCCGCTATAGGTCAATGGATTGGCACCGAGTGCTACCCCTAGGCGGGTAATTTCTGCCAAGCCTCGAGCGATGATGGCTGCCTTAGCGTTGTCACCAAATCCTAAACCATGTAAGGCTCCAGCACCGACAGCGATAATGTTTTTAAGAGCACCAGCGGTTTCGACCCCGATAACATCCGTATTGGTATAAAGTCGGAAGTAGTGATTACTAAAGAGTTCTTGAACGTATTGAGCTGTTTGTAAATCTTTAGAAGCAGCAGTGATTAAAGTCAGGTCACGTACAATGGTTTCTTCCGCATGACTAGGTCCTGAAACAACGACAATATCACTGCGGAGATGTTCAGGAATTTCTTCTTCAAGGATGGTTGATAATCGTTTATGGCTATCGGGTTCTAATCCCTTTGAAGCGTGCATGATGATAGCCTTATGGTCTAGGGTTTGTGCAACTTGTTGTGCAACAAGTCGTGTCACTTTTGTTGGGACAACAAACAAAATCGCATCTACATCTCTCAGTGCCTCTGATAAGTCGGTGTAGGCAATGATATTTTCATCTAGAACGACATCTTTAAAGTAGTGTTTATTAGTATGGTGTGTATTAATTTCATTGATTTGCTCGGGAATGTTTCCCCAAATACGTACCTCGTGTCCATTGTCATTTAAGACTTGTGAAAGGGCAGTTCCCCAAGAACCAGGCCCCAAGACGGCGACGGTTTGTTTTTCCATGTTTTCCTCCTTGATAGAGTCCTTTCTCTTATTCTATCATATTCTGGAGGATTTTGCACTTGCATTGCTGGGGGAGTGGTTGCTTTGTTACTTGAAAAATATATAAAAACCGAGCCTAAGTATTAAACTCTTAGACTCGGTTTTTATATTCCTTAAAGAATAACTCGGTTTATTTCAATTGATCTGTAATGTCTTTTGATAGCAACATTCCCAGATGATAAGTTTTATTGATGTAAGCAATGACATCATTGATATTTTCAGTCGTGTGAATTTTCTCTTTGATATCAGTCCTAAATGTTTCATCCTTCAAAAGTTGTTCTTGGTAGAGTTTTTGCAGTCTCTCCTTCTCGTACTTATTGAGCAGAAAAAGGAACACCAAGCTAATTACAACGAGGATATAAGCATATTGGCTCATAGAATATCTCCCTGTATGATAAAGAAGTAGTAGTGAGTAGATTGAATTAGTGAAGCGCCTAACCAAATCCCTGATAGGGTTTGACATTCGTTGCTTAGATTGCCTTGCATTCTAGTGACTTGAAGATTGCCACCAGCCACTAAGCCAATTAATAGATTTGGTTGACCAATTTAGTGAGGCGTTTAGGCAAGTGTCTCTGGTTACGACGTAAAGAAACATAAATCGATAATATTTATGTTTCTTTACTAGTGAAGTGCCTAGCCAAATTCCTGATAGGATTTGGCGTTAGTTACTTAGATTGCTTTGCAATCAAGTAATTTAAAATATTACGACATGAACCAAACCAAATCGATATTATTTGGTTAGATGAATTAGTAAAGCGTTTAGACAAGTGTCTCTGATTACGACGTCATGGCCCCTAAATCGATTATATTTAGGGACCATGACTAGTGAAGCAGTTAGCTAGTCCGCATATAAGCGGCTAGCGTCTAACAATTAGGAACTTTAGTTCCAATTGTTAGTACTGAATCACATCTTCTCTGGCGCTTCTACTCCAAGCAAGCGAAGGGCTTCTTTGAGAACGACTGCGGTTGCGTAGCTGAGGGCTAGACGGCTGTCGCGTTCTGGACTTTCATCCAAGATACGTGTATGTGCATAGTATTTGTTGAAGGCTTGAGCTAGGCTAATTGCAAATTTAGCAATGATAGAAGGTTCAAAGTTATCCGCCGCACGGTTGATAATACGTGGGAAGTCTTGGATGAGTTTGATGATTTCCCAACTTTCAGCATCATTTAAGCTGTAATTAGCCACTGTTTCTGGTTTGAAGTCTGCTTTACGTAAGATCGATTGGATACGAGCATAGGCATATTGTACATAAGGACCAGTTTCCCCCTCGAAGGATACCATAGCTTCTAGGTCGAAGTCATATCCATTTGTACGGTCGGTCTTGAGGTCATAGAATTTAATGGCTCCAACCCCAACAGCATGTGCTACCTGGTCTTTGTTTTCTAGTTCAGGATTTTTAGCCTCAATTTGGGCCTTGGCACGACTAACAGCCTCTGCAACAGTAGGCTCTAGCAAGATGACATTCCCTTTACGAGTAGAGAGTTTTTTCCCTTCTTTTGTAACCAAACCAAAAGGAACATGAGTAATGTCTTCACTCCAGTCGTAGCCCATTTCTTTCAAGACAGCTTTGAGCTGTTTAAAGTGGGCAGATTGTTCTTGACCAACAACGTAGATAGATTTAGCAAATTGGTATTCGTTTTTACGGTAAAGGGCTGCAGCCAAGTCACGTGTGATATAGAGAGTTGCACCATCAGATTTCTTGATAAGGGCTGGATGTTCAATTCCGTATTTCTCAAGGTTGACAACTTGGGCCCCTTCTGATTCAACAAGAAGGCCTTTTTCAGAAAGAATGTCTACAACAGCATCCATCTTATCGTTGTAGAAGGCTTCTCCGTTATAGCTGTCAAATTCGACTTGCAATTCATTGTAAAGGCGGTTAAATTCCACCAAACTTTCATCACGGAACCATTGCCAAAGAGCGAGAGCTTCCTCATCTCCATTTTCCAGTTTGCGGAACCATTCGCGTGCTTCTTCATCCAAGCTAGGGTCATTTTCAGCTTCAGCGTTGATGCGGACATAGAGTTTAAGAAGTTCATCAATTGGATGAGCTTTTACAGCTTCTTCGTCGCCCCATTTTTTGTAGGCAACAATCAACATCCCAAACTGTTTCCCCCAGTCTCCCAAGTGGTTGACCTTGACTGTTTGATAACCGATTTTTTGGAAAATATGTGACAAGCTATCTCCGATAACAGTTGAGCGCAGGTGACCAATAGAAAATGGTTTAGCGATATTGGGACTAGACATATCGATAACAACATTTTCTTGTTTACCAATAGTTTGGTCAGCATAGTGTTCTTTTTCAGTGATAACAGCTTGCAATACTTGAGCAGAAATGGCAGATTTATCAAGGAAAAAATTGACGTAAGGTCCTGTTGCAACAACTTTTTCAAAGGCTTGGCTGTTAATTTTTTCAGCCAGTTCAGCCGCAATCATTTGAGGTGCTTTACGTTCGACTTTTGCAAGAGAAAAAGCAGGGAAAGCGATGTCTCCCATTTCTGAGTTTTTAGGGGTTTCCAGTAAATTTAAAATAGCCTCTTGGTCCAGGCTATCAATGATGCTAGCCAACTCGCTAGCAATCAATTCTTTTGTATTCATTAAGAGCTCCTTTTTGGACTTTTCTACTATTTTATCACAATTTTAAAGAAAGAAGAAAAAATTTTTGAAATCTCCTATTTTTTTGGTATAATATAGTTATAAAATTAGTTATAAATATGCATATAAGAGGATTTTATGAGAAAAAGAGATCGTCATCAGTTAATAAAAAAAATGATTACTGAGGAGAAATTAAGTACACAAAAAGAAATTCAAGATCGGTTGGAGGCGCACAATGTTTTTGTGACGCAGACAACCTTATCTCGTGATTTGCGCGAAATCGGCTTGACCAAGGTCAAGAAAAATGATATGGTGTATTATGTACTAGCAAATGAGACAGAAAAGATTGATTTGGTGGAATTTTTGTCTCATCATTTAGAAGGCGTTGCAAGAGCAGAGTTTACCTTGGTACTTCATACCAAATTGGGAGAAGCCTCTGTTTTGGCAAATATTGTAGATGCAAACAAGGATGAATGGATTTTAGGAACAGTTGCTGGTGCCAATACCTTATTGGTCATTTGTCGAGACCAGCACGTTGCCAAACTCATGGAAGATCGTTTGCTAGATTTGATGAAAGATAAGTAAGGTCTTGAGAGTTGCTCTCAAGACTTATTTTTGACAAGGAGAGACGGACAATGGCGACAGAAAAGCTATCACCCGGCATGCAACAGTATGTGGATATTAAAAAGCAATATCCAGATGCGTTTTTGCTCTTTCGGATGGGTGATTTTTATGAATTATTTTATGAGGATGCGGTCAATGCTGCGCAGATTCTGGAAATTTCCTTAACGAGTCGCAACAAGAATGCCGATAATCCGATTCCTATGGCGGGTGTTCCCTATCATTCTGCCCAACAGTACATCGATGTCTTGATTGAGCAGGGCTATAAGGTAGCTATCGCAGAGCAGATGGAAGATCCTAAACAGGCAGTTGGGGTTGTGAAACGAGAGGTTGTTCAGGTCATTACGCCAGGGACAGTGGTCGATAGCAGTAAGCCAGACAGTCAGAATAATTTTTTGGTTGCTATAGATCGAGATGGCAGTCAATTTGGCCTAGCTTATATGGACTTGGTGACCGGAGACTTTTATGTGACGGGTCTATTGGATTTCACGCTGGTTTGTGGGGAAATCCGCAATCTCAAGGCGCGAGAAGTGGTGCTGGGCTATGACTTGTCTGAGGAAGAGGAACTAATCCTTAGTCGTCAGATGAATCTGGTACTTTCCTATGAAAAAGAAGGCTTTGAAGACCTTCATTTACTGGATTCACGATTGGCAGCTGTGGAGCAAGCGGCATCTAGGAAGCTACTCCAGTATGTTCATCGGACTCAGATGAGGGAATTGAACCACCTCAAGCCTGTTATCCGCTATGAAATCAAGGATTTTTTACAGATGGATTATGCGACCAAGGCTAGTCTAGATTTGGTTGAGAATGCTCGCTCGGGTAAGAAACAAGGCAGTCTTTTCTGGCTTTTGGATGAAACCAAAACTGCTATGGGAATGCGTCTCTTGCGGTCTTGGATTCATCGCCCCTTGATTGATAAGGAACGAATTATCCAACGTCAAGAAGTGGTGCAGGTCTTTCTCGACCATTTCTTTGAGCGCAGTGATTTGACAGACAGTCTCAAGGGAGTTTATGATATCGAACGATTGGCTAGTCGTGTTTCTTTTGGCAAAACCAATCCCAAGGATCTCTTGCAGTTGGCGACCACCTTGTCTAGTGTGCCACGGATTCGTGCTATTTTAGAAGGGATGGAGCAATCTGCTCTAGCTTATCTCATCGAACAACTGGATGGAATCCCTGAGTTGGAGAGTTTGATTAGCGCAGCGATTGCTCCTGAAGCCCCTCATGTGATTACAGATGGGGGAATTATCCGAACTGGATTTGATGAGACCTTGGATAAATACCGTCGTGTCCTCAGAGAAGGTACGAGCTGGATTGCAGAGATTGAGGCTAAGGAGCGAGAAAACTCTGGTATCAGTACGCTCAAGATTGACTACAATAAGAAGGATGGCTACTATTTCCATGTGACCAATTCTCAACTGGGAAATGTGCCAGCCCATTTTTTCCGCAAGGCGACGCTGAAAAACTCAGAACGCTTTGGAACCGAAGAATTAGCCCGTATCGAGGGAGATATGTTGGAGGCACGTGAGAAGTCAGCTAACCTAGAGTACGAAATTTTTATGCGTATTCGTGAAGAGGTCAGCAAGTATATCCAGCGTTTGCAGGCTTTAGCTCAAGGCATTGCGACAGTTGATGTCTTACAGAGTCTAGCAGTTGTGGCTGAAACCCAGCATTTGATTCGACCTGAATTCGGAGATAATTCGCGAATTGATATCCAGAAAGGGCGCCATGCTGTCGTTGAAAAGGTTATGGGGGCTCAGACCTATATTCCCAATACGATTCAGATGGCAGAAGATACCAGTATTCAACTGATTACAGGGCCCAACATGAGCGGGAAGTCTACCTACATGCGTCAGTTAGCCATGACGGCGGTTATGGCCCAGCTGGGTTCTTATGTGCCAGCAGAAAGCGCCCATTTACCGATTTTTGATGCGATTTTTACCCGTATCGGAGCAGCAGACGACTTGGTTTCAGGTCAATCAACCTTTATGGTAGAGATGATGGAGGCTAATAATGCCATTTCTCATGCGACTAAGAATTCTTTGATTCTCTTTGATGAGTTAGGACGGGGAACTGCAACTTACGATGGGATGGCCTTAGCTCAGTCCATCATTGAATACATCCATGAGCATATCGGAGCCAAGACCCTCTTTGCGACCCACTACCATGAGTTGACCAGTCTGGAGTCCAGCTTGGAACACTTGGTCAATGTCCACGTGGCAACCTTGGAGCAGGATGGGCAGGTCACTTTCCTTCATAAGATTGAACCAGGTCCAGCTGATAAATCCTACGGTATCCATGTTGCCAAAATTGCTGGCTTGCCAGCAGACCTTTTAGCAAGGGCGGATAAGATTTTGACTCAGTTAGAGAATCAAGGGACAGAAAGTCCTGCTCCTATGAAACAAACAAGTACTGTCTCAGAACAAATTTCACTCTTTGACACGCCTGCAGTGCATCCTATCCTAGCAGAATTGTCTAAACTAGATGTTTACAATATGACACCTATGCAGGCTATGAATGTCTTGGTCGAGTTAAAACAGAAACTATAAAATCAAGACTCACTAGTTAATCTAGCTGTATCAAGGAGACTTCTTTGACAAGTTCCCACTTTTTTGCTAGAATAACATCACACAAACAGAATGAGAAGGAGCTGACGCATTGTCGCTTCCTTTTGTCTATTTTTTAAGGAGAAAATATGCTGATTCAGAAAGTAAAAACCTACAAGTGGCAGGCCTTGGCTTCGCTTCTGATGACAGGCTTGATGGTTGCTAGTTCACTTCTGCAACCGCGTTATCTGCAGGAAGTGTTAGACGCCCTACTTGCTGGGAAATATGAAGCTATTTATAGTATCGGGGCTTGGTTGATTGGTGTGGCCTTGGTCGGTCTGGTTGCTGGTGGTCTCAATGTTGTCCTTGCAGCCTATATTGCACAAGGAGTTTCATCCGACCTTCGGGAGGACGCCTTCCGTAAAATCCAAACCTTTTCTTATGCCAATATTGAACAATTTAATGCGGGAAATCTAGTCGTTCGCATGACAAATGACATCAACCAGATTCAGAACGTCGTCATGATGACCTTCCAAATTCTTTTCAGGCTTCCCCTCTTGTTCATCGGTTCGTTTATCCTTGCGGTTCAAACTTTACCATCTCTGTGGTGGGTGATTGTTCTCATGGTGATCTTAATTTTTGGTTTGACTGCTGTCATGATGGGAATGATGGGACCTCGTTTTGCCAAGTTTCAAACCCTTCTTGAACGCATCAATGCCATTGCCAAGGAAAATTTGCGTGGCGTTCGTGTGGTCAAGTCCTTTGTCCAAGAAAAAGAGCAGTTTGCTAAGTTTACGGAGGTTTCAGACGAGCTACTCGGTCAAAATCTTTACATTGGTTATGCCTTTTCAGTAGTGGAACCTTTCATGATGTTGGTCGGTTATGGGGCGGTATTTTTCTCTATTTGGCTAGTTGCGGGGATGGTTCAGTCGGATCCGTCAGTTGTTGGCTCCATTGCTTCCTTTGTCAATTACCTAAGCCAGATTATCTTTACCATTGTTATGGTTGGATTTTTAGGAAATTCTGTCAGTCGTGCCATGATTTCTATGCGTCGTATTCGAGAAATTCTGGATGCAGAGGCAGCCATGACCTTCAAGGATGTCCCAGATGAAGATTTGGTCGGCAGTCTTAGCTTTGAAAATGTGACCTTTACCTATCCAATGGACAAGGAACCGATGCTGAAAGATGTGAGCTTTACTATTGAACCTGGTCAGATGGTTGGTGTAGTTGGAGCCACTGGTGCAGGAAAATCAACCTTGGCTCAATTGATTCCACGTCTCTTTGACCCACAGGAAGGGGCTATCAAAATCGGAGGTAAGGATATTCGAGAAGTGAGTGAAGGAACCCTGCGTAAAACAGTTTCTATCGTTCTTCAGCGTGCCATTCTCTTTAGTGGAACGATTGCAGATAACTTGAGACAGGGTAAGGGAGATGCCACTCTATTTGAAATGGAGCGTGCAGCCAATATTGCCCAAGCCAGTGAATTCATTCATCGTATGGAGAAAACCTTTGAAAGTCCAGTTGAGGAACGGGGAACCAATTTCTCTGGTGGGCAAAAGCAAAGGATGTCGATTGCTCGTGGAATTGTCAGCAATCCACGTATTCTGATTTTTGACGATTCGACCTCGGCCTTGGATGCTAAGTCAGAGCGCCTGGTGCAAGAAGCCTTGAATAAGGACTTAAAGGGAACAACAACCATTATCATCGCTCAAAAGATTAGCTCGGTTGTCCATGCAGACAAGATCTTGGTACTGGATCAAGGACGATTGATTGGTCAAGGCACGCATGCAGACTTGGTTGCCAACAATGCCGTTTACCGTGAAATCTACGAAACACAGAAAGGAAAGGAGGAGTAAAATGAAGACAGTTCAATTTTTTTGGCATTATTTTAAAGTCTATAAGCTATCATTTGTAGTTGTTATTCTGATGATTGTTCTAGCGACTCTTGCCCAAGCCCTCTTTCCAGTCTTTTCTGGACAAGCAGTAACAGAGCTAGCTAATTTAGTTAAAGCTTATCAAAATGGCAATCCAGAACTTGTTTGGCAAAGCCTATCAGGAATCATGGTCAATCTTGGCCTGCTGGTTTTGGTTCTCTTTATCTCCAGTGTCATATACATGTGTCTTATGACGCGCGTGATTGCAGAGTCGACAAACGAGATGCGCAAAGGCCTCTTCGGTAAGCTTTCTCGGTTAGCGGTTTCTTTCTTTGACCGCCGAAAAGATGGCGATATCCTGTCTCGTTTTACCAGTGATTTGGATAATATCCTCCAAGCCTTTAACGAAAGTTTGATTCAGGTCATGAGCAATATTGTTTTATATATTGGTCTGATTCTCGTCATGTTTTCGAGAAATGTGACGCTGGCCCTCATCACCATTGCCAGCACACCAGTGGCCTTCCTTATGCTGATTTTTATTGTAAAAATGGCACGCAAATACACCAACCTCCAGCAAAAAGAGGTAGGGAAGCTCAACGCCTATATGGATGAGAGTATCTCAGGCCAAAAAGCCGTGATTGTGCAAGGAATTCAAGAGGATATGATGGCAGGATTTCTTGAACAAAATGAGCGCGTACGTAAGGCAACCTTTAAAGGAAGAATGTTCTCAGGAATTCTTTTCCCTGTTATGAATGGGATGAGCTTGGTTAACACAGCCATCGTCATCTTTGCTGGTTCAGCTGTACTTTTGAATGATAAGTCTATTGAAACTAGTACAGCCCTAGGTCTGATTGTTATGTTTGCCCAATTTTCACAGCAGTACTACCAGCCTATTATTCAAGTTGCGGCTAGTTGGGGAAGCCTTCAGTTAGCCTTTACAGGTGCTGAACGGATTCAGGAAATGTTTGACGCAGAGGAAGAAATCCGACCTGAAAAGGCTCCAATCTTCACTAAGTTGCAAGAAGGTGTTGAAATCAGTCATATTGATTTTTCATACTTGCCTTATAAACCTATTTTGAAAGATGTCAGCATTTCCGCTCCGAAAGGCCAGATGACAGCGGTTGTTGGTCCGACAGGTTCAGGGAAAACGACTATTATGAACCTTATCAATCGCTTTTATGATGTTGATGCTGGTGGTATTTATTTTGATGGGAAAGACATCCGTGACTATGACTTGGATAGTCTCAGAAGCAAGGTGGGGATTGTCTTGCAAGATTCGGTCTTGTTTAGCGGAACGATTCGAGACAATATCCGTTTCGGTGTACCAGATGCTAGTCAAGAAATGGTTGAGGCAGCAGCCAAAGCAACCCACATTCACGACTATATCGAAAGCTTGCCTGATAAGTACGATACACTTATCGATGATGACCAGAGCATCTTCTCGACAGGACAAAAGCAATTGATTTCTATCGCTCGAACCCTGATGACAGATCCAGAAGTTCTCATTCTCGATGAAGCAACTTCAAACGTAGATACGGTGACAGAAAGCAAGATTCAGCATGCCATGGAGGCAGTTGTAGCAGGTAGAACCAGTTTTGTCATTGCCCATCGCTTGAAAACTATTCTCAATGCTGATCAGATTATTGTCCTCAAAGATGGAGAAGTCATTGAACGTGGTAACCACCATGAACTTTTGAAACTAGGTGGCTTCTATTCAGAACTCTATCACAATCAATTTGTTTTCGAATAAGAAAGAAGTTGTCCTATGTGGGCAGCTTTTTCTTGTCCATAAAAAATATTTATCACGGCCTTTAAAAAAACATATTAGACGAAAGGCATTTTGAGTGATATGATAGGACTATCGTTAATATTCGAAAGGAGAGGCATCATGGCTAGAACGGTTGTAGGAGTTGCTGCAAATCTATGTCCCGTAGACGCGGAAGGAAAAAACATTCATTCATCTGTATCTTGTAGATTCGCAGAGAGCATTCGTCAAGTCGGCGGTCTCCCTTTAGTCATTCCTGTTGGTGATGAGTCAGTCGTGCGCGATTATGTAGAAATGATTGACAAGCTTATCTTGACAGGTGGCCAAAATGTCCATCCTCAGTTTTATGGAGAGAAAAAGACCATCGAGAGCGATGATTACAATCTGGTCCGTGATGAATTTGAATTGGCACTCTTGAAGGAAGCTCTTCGTCAGAATAAACCAATTATGGCAATCTGTCGCGGTGTTCAACTTGTCAATGTTGCCTTTGGCGGCACCCTCAATCAAGAAATCGAAGGTCACTGGCAAGGCCTGCCTTTCGGAACATCTCATTCTATTGAGACAGTAGAAGGAAGCGTGGTGGCTAAGCTATTTGGAAAAGAAAGTCAAGTCAACTCCGTCCATCGTCAAAGCATTAAAGATTTGGCACCTAATTTCCGTGTAACTGCTATTGATCCAAGAGACCAGACCATCGAAGCGATTGAGTCTATCGATGAGCACCGCATTATCGGTTTGCAGTGGCATCCAGAGTTTCTGGTTAATGAAGAAGATGGCAATTTAGAACTATTTGAGTATTTATTGAATGAATTGTAACGACTGGGACATCTGGTCGTTCTTTATTTTATTTTTTCAAAATTTTTGGAATGTGGCATTTTTACGCAAACGTTTGAATTCTGATAAAAATTGGAGAAATTCGACAAAAAAACTTGAAAAAAACGAAGGTAAGCGTTATGATAGAAAAGAAGAAATATTGGAGGAATAACATGTCACATATTAAATTTGATTATTCAAAAGTTTTAGACAAATTTGTTGCACCACATGAAGTGGAATACATGCAAGCACAAGTAACAGCAGCAGATGAATTGATCCGTAAAGGAACTGGTGCTGGTAGCGACTTCTTGGGATGGTTGGACCTTCCTGAAAACTACGACCGCGAAGAATTTGACCGCATCTTGAAAGCTGCTGAGCAAATCAAATCAGACAGCGATGTTTTGGTTGTAATCGGTATCGGTGGATCTTACCTTGGTGCGAAAGCAGCAATCGACTTCTTGAACCACCACTTTGCAAACTTGCAAACAAAAGAAGAACGCAAGGCTCCACAAATCCTTTACGCAGGAAACTCAATCTCATCTACTTACCTTGCTGACTTGGTAGAGTACGTAGCTGACAAAGACTTCTCGGTAAACGTGATTTCTAAATCAGGTACAACAACTGAACCAGCTATCGCTTTCCGTGTCTTCAAAGAACTTTTGGTTAAGAAATACGGTCAAGAAGAAGCAAACAAACGTATCTATGCAACAACTGACCGCCAAAAAGGCGCTGTTAAGGTTGAAGCAGATGCTAACGGTTGGGAAACATTTGTTGTTCCAGATGATATCGGTGGACGCTTCTCAGTATTGACAGCCGTTGGTTTGCTTCCAATCGCAGCATCAGGAGCTGACATCAAAGCCCTTATGGAAGGTGCGAATGCAGCTCGCAAAGACTACACTTCAGATAAAATCTCTGAAAACGAAGCTTACCAATACGCAGCAGTTCGTAACATCCTTTACCGTAAAGGCTATGCAACTGAGATCTTGGTAAACTACGAGCCATCACTTCAATACTTCTCAGAATGGTGGAAACAATTGGCTGGTGAATCAGAAGGAAAAGACCAAAAAGGTATCTACCCAACTTCAGCCAACTTCTCAACTGACTTGCACTCACTTGGTCAATTTATCCAAGAAGGAACTCGTATCATGTTTGAAACAGTTGTCCGTGTTGACAAACCTCGTAAAAACGTGATTATCCCTAGCTTGGAAGAAGACCTTGATGGACTTGGTTACCTTCAAGGAAAAGACGTTGACTTTGTAAACAAAAAAGCAACTGACGGTGTTCTTCTTGCCCACACAGACGGTGATGTACCAAACATGTACGTGACTCTTCCAGAGCAAGATGCTTTCACTCTTGGTTACACAATCTACTTCTTCGAATTGGCTATCGCTCTTTCAGGTTACTTGAATGCTATCAACCCATTTGACCAACCAGGTGTTGAAGCTTACAAACGTAACATGTTTGCCCTTCTTGGAAAACCAGGATTTGAAGAATTGAGCAAAGAACTTAACGCACGTCTATAATAGAAGAAAAGAGTGGTTTGTCCACTCTTTTTACTCTCTTTATTCATAGCAATTGGACTCAGCCAAGACTTGTGATATAATATAGAGAGCAAAAAGGCAGACGCCTAGAGACTTTATAGGAGAAACTATGTCAAAAGATATCCGCGTACGTTACGCACCAAGTCCAACAGGACTACTACACATCGGAAATGCCCGTACAGCATTGTTCAACTACCTTTACGCACGTCATCACGGTGGAACTTTTATTATCCGTATCGAAGATACTGATCGTAAACGCCATGTTGAGGACGGTGAACGTTCACAGCTTGAAAACCTTCGTTGGCTGGGTATGGATTGGGATGAAAGTCCAGAAACACATGAAAACTACCGCCAGTCTGAGCGTTTGGACTTGTATCAAAAATACATCGACCAATTACTAGCTGAAGGAAAAGCCTACAAATCTTATGTTACAGAAGAAGAGTTGGCAGCTGAACGCGAAAGCCAAGAAGCTGCTGGTGAAACACCTCGATATATCAACGAATACCTTGGTATGAGTGAAGAAGAAAAAGCAGCTTACATCGCAGAACGTGAAGCAGCAGGGATCATTCCAACTGTTCGTTTAGCTGTCAATGAGTCAGGTATCTACAAGTGGCATGATATGGTCAAAGGTGATATCGAATTTGAAGGTGGCAATATCGGTGGTGACTGGGTTATCCAAAAGAAAGACGGTTACCCAACTTACAACTTTGCCGTTGTCATCGATGACCATGATATGCAAATTTCTCACGTAATCCGTGGAGACGACCACATTGCTAATACACCAAAACAGCTCATGGTTTATGAAGCACTTGGTTGGGAAGCTCCAGAGTTCGGTCACATGACCTTGATTATCAACTCTGAGACTGGTAAAAAATTGTCTAAACGTGACACCAACACCCTTCAGTTTATCGAAGATTACCGTAAAAAAGGTTATTTACCAGAAGCAGTCTTTAACTTTATTGCTCTTCTTGGTTGGAACCCAGGTGGCGAAGATGAAATCTTCTCTCGTGAAGAATTGATTAAACTTTTCGATGAAAACCGTCTCAGCAAGTCACCAGCAGCCTTCGACCAGAAAAAACTAGACTGGATGAGCAATGATTATATCAAGAATGCAGACCTAGAAACTATCTTTGAAATGGCAAAACCATTCCTAGAAGAAGCGGGTCGATTGACAGACAAGGCTGAAAAATTAGTTGAGCTCTATAAACCACAAATGAAATCAGTAGATGAGATTATCCCATTGACAGATCTCTTCTTCTCAGATTTCCCAGAATTGACCGAAGCAGAGCGCGAAGTCATGGCGGGTGAAACAGTCCCAACAGTTCTTGAAGCCTTCAAAGCAAAACTCGAAGCGATGACAGATGATGAATTTGTGACAGAGAATATCTTCCCACAAATTAAAGCAGTCCAAAAAGAAACAGGTATTAAAGGGAAAAATCTCTTCATGCCTATTCGTATTGCTGTTTCAGGTGAAATGCATGGACCAGAATTACCAGATACGATCTTCTTGTTAGGTCGTGAAAAATCAATCCAGCATATCGAAAATATGTTAAAAGAAATCTCTAAATAAGAAGGGTACAATAATGGACATCTGGGAAAAGATGTACGAAGAAGCACAGAAACTATACGATCCACATGAAGTATCTGATTTTGTTTACGCCAACCATGTTGTAGCCGCAGTGGAAGCAGAAGATGGACAAATATTTACAGGTTTCTGTATGGAGGGAACCTGTGGTGTTTTCCATCTCTGCGCAGAGCGTGCGGCACTCTTTAATATGTACCAATTTTCAGGGCAAACTAAGGTTAAGAAAGTATTAGCCTTTCGAGACAAACCGCCGTATGGTGGAAGTTCGGGTATGCCTTGTGGCGCTTGCAGAGAGTTCCTCTTAGAGTTGAACGCTGAAAATAAGGACGCAGAAGTCATGATGGACTACGATACAAGAAAGACGGTTAAAGTTGCAGAACTAATGCCCTATTGGTGGGGAGAAGAACGTGCTTCTAAGTTTAATAATCAATAGAAGAGTCAGTATAATTCTGGCTCTTTTTACTTAATTTGAAAAAAACAGAAAAAGTAGTTGACAAGTCTGAAAAAGTCTGTATAATAGTAAGAGTTGAAAACAACTCTGGTCCGTTGGTCAAGGGGTTAAGACACCGCCTTTTCACGGCGGTAACACGGGTTCGAATCCCGTACGGACTATGGTATGTTGCGGTTGAAGCACTTGATGAAAAAAAGTTTCAAAAAAGTTTCAAAAAAGTGTTGACAAGCGAAAGCGACTGTGATATACTAATAT
>NZ_JVLX01000038.1:0-58426 GCF_001070815.1 Streptococcus pseudopneumoniae
TCGTAAAGCATCACAATTCTCAAAACGTTAATCAATACGATTATATCAACGTTTACAGACATTCCAGAATTTTCTCTTGGATGTCTTTTTTTGTCTAAAAATCAAGAGTTTCCACCATTGATTTTTAGTCTAATATTAGTTAATCTTTTTAGGTCATAATAAAACACTCCTGTTCATAGTTTCACTAGATTTCAACAGGAGTGTTTTATTATGTTTCAATTTATGTGTTCAGTGCCTATCTACTTTTCTAGTAACCAATCTATAATGTTTTTCTTCTCAATACCATTGTAATTGGCTGTTGGCTGAATCGTATCCATTGTTAATAGATATTTTGGGAATTGATCTTTAATGGCTTCTAGTGGTCTAAGTTCTCTTTCTAGTGTTTCTGGAGCAAGTGTTGTTTCACTGACTTGATAATAAGTGTAGTGACCAAGATCAGTTACAACAACAAAATCAACCTCATATTTATCTAAATTACCAACATATACTTGTGAATATCTACGTCTCAATTCCAAATAGACAATATTTTCCAAGATATGGCCAATATCTTCTTTGTGGTCTGGCAATAAGAGGTGTCGTAAACCTAAATCAACGGGATAATATTTTTCTAAGCGTTGCAATAATGCTCTACCTTTTACATCAAAACGTGGAACGGAATAAAAAAGCAAACTATCTGTCAAAGTCGTTAAATAATTTTCCAAAGTATTATGGGATATTGAAACATTTTGGCTGACAAGGGTATTGCGAATCTTATTTGTTGATATTAAGCTACCTGTACTACTGAGAAGGGTTCGGACAATGCGCTCAATAATAGTAGGATTTGGATTTCCCAATCTAGTGACAATATCATTTAACAGTATGGAGTTATATATTCCTCTGAGATAGTCAATTTTTTCAGCGTAAGATGATGTTTGCAATAAGTAAGGGAAAGCACTAAAGAGATAATTGTTAAAAATTTCTGTTGTATTCAGATTCTCTGAGAGAGATTGACCTGATAGGTATTCTTCAAATGACAATGGAAGAACCTCTATCTCAACATAACGCCCAGTCAAATTTGTAGCTAATTGGCTGCTCATAAAGTAGGCGTTGGATCCAGTCAAATAGAGGTCAACATTTGGCAAGATGAATAGGCTATCTGCAACTAGTTCAAATTTTTCAACATGTTGAATTTCATCTAAAAAGATATAGTATGTTTTCTCCTCAACTAACCGCTCTTTTATATAAGCGAATAATGTTTGAAAATTTCGCAATTCATAATAACTCAGATCTTCAAAATTGATGGATATAATCTGATTTTCGTCTACCCCAGTTGCTAGTAACTCCTCTTTATAGAGTTGAAAGAGAACAGATTTACCAGCTCGTCTAACTCCACTCACAACTTTGATGATTTGTCGGTCACGATGTCTTCTTAAAAAATCTAAATAATGTGGTCTTTTAATATAGTTCATAATAGATACCTCAAAGATAGTATAATACAAATAGACATTATTTTCAAATATTTAGAAATAATATTTAATTCGTTTGATTATTTCTAAGTATTTAGAAATAGTGTTTTTATGCAATTAAAAAATAGTCCATTTTGGTATGGCATGATAGTAAATCTTGTGAGGTTTTGTAGCAAGTATTCAAATAAAAAGCGCATACTATCAGGAGTGTAAAAGCTTGATAGTATACGTTTCATCCTAGAAATATTTACGGGCTGTTTTTCTGAAACTGACTTTTTAAGAAGTTACCTTATCAGCAATTTCAAATAAGTTTATGGGGCTATCTTTGGAAAAACTGTAGAATTTCAAAAATTACTACAGACCTTGAATTTTACTTATCATTTCAATGATTTAAATTGCTTACACTTTATTTTGATATGTTTTACGGTAATCTCCAGGAGAAAGTCCAGTCCTTTGTTTAAAAATTTTAGTAAAGTAAGAATAATTATCATACCCTACTTGACAAGATACTTGTGATATCGAGATATTGGTTTGAGATAGGAGAGATTTAGCAGCATTAATGCGCTTATCCGTTATATATTTAACAAGAGTTTCTCCAGTTTCTTTTTTAAAAATTCTAGCTAAATGATCTGCACTGAGGTAAACCATATCTGCTAATATAGAACGATTTATATCCTCATAGTAGTGATGATCTATGTATTCGACAATGCGTTGAATACTATTTTTCTGGTTTTCAATGTTTGTTGCAAATTTCTTAGCATGTGACCAGTAATAATCAAAGTAATCCTGAAAAGATTCAATTGAATGAAAGCGTCGTTGGAATAAGAAATCATGAGTGCTGTTTTGGAACAATTTATGTGCCGAAATTCCTTTTTGATCTAGATATATTCCTATTTGTTGAGTCCAATCTAGTAAAATTTGTTGTAGTGTGAAAGTAGGAATTTGAGAATTATAAGCAAGTGAATTAATTTTTTCTCTTAATTCGTATTCACTTAAGGTATCTAAAAAAGTAATTGAAAGAGTTTCTGTTTTAAAAGAAGTTGGAAAACTATGTGGAACACATATAATAGTATTCCAATAAGCGATATACTGTTCATTATAAGTGTAGAGTTCTTTAGTATGAAATAAAACATCGGATATTTTATGGCAACTCTTATATATAATGTTGGAGCATTTACTAAAGTTATTAGAAATTTGAGAATGAATCTCACATGCTAATTTGTCACTACGTTTTGATGAGTCTACTCTAAAAAGACAAACATATTGATCAACCTGGCTTTCCATTTTGAATAGACTTATCAGATTATAAGAAGGTTGTGAAATTCTTTGAAGTTCTCTTTTTAGTTGAGAAGTCCATGATGGAGTTTCTACAGAATAATCTTCTTCATTAAGATTAATTGTTAAAACTGCAAGGAAAAAATACTGGTGTTTTTTAAGAATAAAATCTTGTTTGCTCGCTATGTTTTCTAGTTCATCAATGCGAGAAATTTGAGGTTTTCTAAGGTAATCATACCAGAAATTATCTTCTATTTGTAAAAGCGAATCATTTTTTCCATTTAAGTTATGCTTCTCAATTTTACTAATGGCTTTTTGAATAATAAATTCTAATTTTTCAAAGTTAATGGGTTTTAGATAGTATTCGAAGCTTTGCAATTCAATTGCTTTTTGAGCATAGTTGAAGTCGGCGTAATTGGTTAAAAAAATTGTTTTTATATCATATTTTTCATTTCTAATCCACGATAAGAGTTCGAGACCGCTACCTTGAGGCATTTCTATATCACTTATCATGAGATCAATAGGATGCTCTCTAATAATATTTTGAGCTTGAGTGAGGCTATAGGCAACATAAACAATGTCAATGTGTAGTTTAGCCCAATTTATTTTCTCTCGTAAAGCTTCAATGATAAAACGATCGTCATCAACCAATAAGATGTTCATTATAACCTCCGTCTATAATCTTGTATGGAATAAGTAAAAGAATTTTAGCCCCACCTTCTTCATTATTTTCAAATGTAATAGTATAGTCGTTGGGATAGAGAAGATTCAAACGTTCGATGGTGTTCGTGATCCCAATATGATGTCCATCTTCTGTTATTAGAGACTGTTTCTGATTTAATTTTGATAAAATTTCTTCAGAGAAACCTGGACCATTATCTTCGATACAAATCTGAATATAATCTGAGTCCTCAGTTTTTACTTTTTTTATTGATAGTAAAATTGTAAATAAATCTTGAAATGAAAAACCGTGTTTTATTGTGTTTTCAATAAACGTTTGTAACAGTAATGATGGAACAAGAGTATTTTGTAAATCAGAATTGTAGTCTAGTGAAAAGTAGATACTATTTCCATATCGAATTCGTTGTATTTCTAAATAATCTTTAATATGCTGAACTTCATCTTTAAGTTCTGAAAAATCTTGATTAGCCATAAATAAATGACGGAGATAATTTGAAGTTAGGATAGTTAATTCTTCAATTTCCTTGTAGTTTTTTGTTTGAAGCATACTATGAATCATTGATAACATATTTAAGTAGAAATGCGGTCGGATTTGATTTTTAAGATAATTAAGTTCAATCTTCTTAAGTTCTAGTTGTGAATGATATTCTCGTATTTTTAATTCTTGCATGTCAAAAATTACTTTATTAAGTTTATCATTTGCCTTATCAATTTCTAGTATACCTTCAGATATAAAAAATTCAGAAGGGGGGATGGAGTCCCCAAATTGAGAGAGCCGTTCAGTAAGTCTTGTTATAGGTTTAATCATCCACTGACGAATATACAGGATAATGATGATTGATAAAATGGTGATAATGATAGGAACAGCTGATAAAAATACTTCTAAGAGTGTGATATTTCTAAAGACTTCGGCATAATCGACTAAAACATAAATATCGAAAGGTAAATGTGTTTTTTCATTTTGTGCATGAATTAGGTAATTAGAGGACGGTATATTGTTAGGCTCTTTTAGGGAAAGTTTACCATTATTTCCAATATTGAGTTTTTTGAGAGGTTTTAGGATATCTTCTGAAGATATGACGGCATAAATGATTTTTCCTTCGTAATGAACAGATTTAACTAAGTATTCACTGTTTTTAGTAGTTACATTTTTCCATTTACGGTCACTTATATCACTACGCAATGATTTTAGATTTGATTTTAACAGTAAATAATCTTCATATGGAATATAAAGATTGGAGACGTTTATAAAATAATCAGTACTATCGGTTTCTAATAAGAATGTCATATGAGTTTCATTTTGATATTCAAACTCTGCAAAGCTAGTTTGAACTTTTTTGAGATCTTCTTGATAGTCAAGAAACGTTTGTACATGATTTAATTTCTCTAAAGATTCATTATGCGTTATTGTTGAGTACATAAAGCGTTCTACAGAATGCAATTTCTCATTAACAGAGTCAGCATAAATTTCAATTGAACTACGTAGGTGTACTATATTTTGGTTTTTAATAAAATTTCTGGTTATGTCACTCATAGCAATATTGATTAAAATATTTATCAATAGTAGTACAAGTAGGAGTTTAAAGAAAAAATGAATAGAATGTTTTTTTGATAAGTCGTGATTTAATTTCATATACTAGTCTCCTATTAAAATTATAGCACTTTGAAAATATGATATCATGTAACAAAACAGATATGTTTTATCAAGATGTCGGAAAAGTAATAGTTCTTAAAATTAAAAAACTGAAAAATTGATAAACCTAGTCCAAAAAGTTATATTAAGGGAATTCTTTATGGTGTAAAATAATCGTAGAAAATCAGATGGGAGGAAAAACATGAAAGTAGCATCTCAACTTCATAAAATAAAATTAAAGCATAGTATTCCGTTATATATATTACTTTTTCCTTCAATATTGCTATTAATTTTATTTTCCTATATTCCCATGTTGGGACTAATTATTGCATTTAAAGACTATTCACCAGCCAATGGTATCTTTGCTAGTCAGTGGGTAGGATTTAAGTACTTTACTCAATTTTTCTCATCATTCCAATTCGGGACAACTATGTTCAATACATTAAAAATTTCACTTTATAGTATTGTAGTAGGATTCCCCTTACCTATTATACTAGCTATAATCAGTAATCAGTTAAGAGTTGGGAAATTTAGAAAAATATTTCAAGTGACAACTTACTTACCCCATTTTATCTCTACAATGGTTATGTGTGGGATGATTATCTTATTTTTATCTCCTACTAGTGGTTTGTTAGCGAATGTATTTAAGTCTGTTGGAATTACTATTCCAGATCTTTTATCAAAACCTAGTCATTTTGCAGGTGTTTATGTTTGGAGCGATGTATGGCAACATATTGGTTGGGATAGTATTATTTATCTAGCAGCGCTTTCTGCAATTGATCCTACATATTATGAGGCTGCAACTATGGATGGTGCCTCTAGGTTACAAAAAATTCGGCATATAGAATTACCATTGCTTTTGCCGACTGCTATGATTCTATTAATATTAAGAGCAGGTAGTTTATTAAGTGTAGGTTTTGAGAAAGTGTTACTACTACAGAATCCTCTTAATTTAGCAGGAAGTGAGATAATTTCGACCTATGTTTATAAAGTTGGTATGGTGAACTTTCAGTATAGTTATTCGACAGCTATAGGGTTATTTAACACGGTAGTTAATCTAATAATTTTGTTATTTGTTAACTGGTTCTCAAAAAGATATACCAGAACGGGTCTTTTTTAAAGGAAGGAGTGCTCAAGGTGAAATGGTTTCATAAATCAAGAAAAACGAACTCTGAATTATTATTTGATATAGTTACCTATGGTTTAGCAATTTTCCTTATCCTGTTAATTGTTTATCCGTTATGGTTTGTAGTGATTGCATCTTTTAGTAATCCTTCAGATGTTGCAAATGGAAAGGTATGGTTTATTCCTAGAGAATGGAAATTAGATGGATATTTACGTCTTATTCAACAACCTTTATTCTTACGTAGCTATCTAAATACCATTTTATATACTGTTGTTGGTACCTTAGTTGCTTTAGTAGTCAATATTCCAGCTGGTTATGCTTTATCTAGAAAAGAATTAGTTGGTAGAAAATGGATGAGTATTCTATACATAATCCCTATGTTCGTATCAGGTGGCTTGATTCCTACCTACTTAACAGTAAAGAATGTTGGCCTAATTGATACATTTTGGGTAATGGTAATACCTTTTGCGGTTTCATCATACAATATTATTGTTGCTAGAACTTTCTTTAATAATAGTATTCCAGACGGGATGTGGGAGGCTGCGCAAATTGATGGATGTGGTACAATTCGTTATTTTATTAAGATAGTCGTTCCTTTATCAAAAGCTATTATAGCAGTTATTGGACTTTGGACCGCAGTTGGTATTTGGAATTCGTGGTTTAATGCTTTAATTTATTTAACGAATGAAAATTTACAACCATTGCAATTAATTTTACGACGTTTACTAATTAGTAATCAAATGTTACAATCGCAAGCAACAGGAGAAGTTGCATCAGATCTTCGTATCAAAGCCGATATGATGAAATATGCAGCAATTGTTATTTCAACCGCTCCGATAATGTTGCTATATCCCTTTGTTCAAAAATATTTTAATCAAGGCGTAATGATTGGCGCGTTGAAAGAATAGGAGAAAAACATGAAACATAAATCATTTACATATTTGTTCTTAGGAACAGTTACACTTGCTGGCTTAACAGCCTGTGCAAATTCTAATAATGCGAATAAGGATGATAAGTCTGGAGAAGATTCTTATAAAATCACAACTGTTCGTTGGTCTGACTGGGGGGAAGATTATCATAAAGGTTTTCTAACTGATTCTGCCAAAGAATCAGGTATCGATGTTAAATGGGATACACTTGTAGCTGCAGATTGGGCAGATAAGAAATCTGTGTTGGTTGCTAGTGGAGATTTACCAGATGCATTTTTAGGTTCAAATGCTTTTACAGATTCAGAAATTGCTCAGAACCAATCTTTATTTATTCCATTGGAAGATTTAATCAAAGAAAACATGCCAAATTTAACTAAGGCTATGGAGAAAGAACCTAAGATTAAAGCTATGATTACTTCACCAGATGGTCATATCTACAGTCTACCTAAAAAATTACCGATGCGTCCTACTGTAGCTAATCAGCTATTTATTAATAAAAAGTGGCTGGATAATTTAGGATTAAAGGTTCCAGAAACTTATGATGATTTAGTAAAAGTACTACAAGAATTTAAGGATAAAGATGCGAACGGAAATGGAGACGCTTCTGATGAAATTCCATTCGGAGCAGGAAACTTTGATCCAACATTCTCATATATTCTTCCGTTCAATAATCGTTTAGGGGCAGATAATACATATGAAATGTCTGTAAAAGATGGAAAACCAGTCTACCTTCGTACAGAAGAAAGTTATAAACAAGGGATTGCAGCAATGCACGAATCTTATAAAAAAGGTTTGATTGATCCGGAAATCTTTACAGAAGATACCTCTATGAGTGTAGCAAAACGTATGGATAAGGGAGTATCTAGAGTAGGTGTTTCTAGTGGTTGGACAGCAGATGCAACGTTTGGCTTACATTCAAGTGAGTATATTGCTCTACCTGCTTTAAAAGGTATGGATGGTAAACAATATGTCTTTTCTGATCCAGATCATTACAACTATGGTCGAAATGAAATTTTGATTACAAATAAGAGCAAAAACCCTGCTAAATTATTGAAATGGTTGGATAAATTATATACAGATGAAGCAAGTATTCAGAATTTCTATGGATCATTTGGAATAGCTACTGAAAAGAATGGTGATAAGTTTAAAGTGTTACCTCCTAAAGATGGTAAATCAGCTGATGAATGGGCATGGATTAATTCACTTCGAGATTTTGGTCCTAAATACGTAAGCGATGATATCAATAGTCGCGTAGAAATCGATCAAACACAAGGTGATGGATTGAAATTGAAGATGGACCAAGATTTGAAACAATTTGCGTTACCAGCTTACCCTAATGTGATTTATTCACAAGAAGAACTTAACAAATTATCATCAATCTATGTGAGTATTGAATCTTATGTCAAACAACAAGCATCTAAATGGGTAGTTGAAGGCGGCATAGAAAAAGAATGGGACTCATACAAAGAAACTCTTAAGAATATGGGATTGGACGAATTTATGAAGATTCAACAGGAAGCATATAATCGTTACCAAAAAGAAGTAAAAGAGTAATACTTTATATGAACTCTTGGTTGTATAAACAAGGGACTAGCTAATTACAGGAAGCGAGACTGATAACATCAGATTATCTCGCTTCCTTTATTCTAATTTTTAAAGAAATTTGGAAATGTTTTTTAAATAATTTAGGTAATATTTTTGTACAACTGACATTATAAAATATAGAGTTAAGGCAATCGATTTTATGGAGATATCTATTATGCAAAAATTATTTTCATTAGATGGAAAAGTGGTTAGAATTTTAACTTTTTTGACAGATTTAATTATTTTAAATACTCTATTTATTGTTAGTTGTATTCCAATAGTTACAATTGGGGCATCACTAACTTCTCTTACGACAATGTGGTATCGTATTTTAAAAGGTAAAGATACCGATATTGCTTATCATTATTTTCGGATCTTTAGACGAAATTTTAAACAGTCAACTTTTATTTGGTTGTTTATCCTCCTAATAGAATTACTTTTATATGTGAACTATTGTCTTTGGGGCTATTCAAGTTTATTTTCAGAGTATAGTTTATTGTTAGTGTTGCCCTTTTTATTTGTTATAATACTTTTGATGAGTGTTATTTTTCCCTATATTGGTCTATTTAAAGATAATCTAAAAAATAGTATTGTAAATAGCGTATTAATTTGTATTTTAAATCCAATACAAGCTATCATGTTGGTTTTATTTAATATTTCTGTACTGTATATGAGTTTTAGTAGTCCAGAACGAGTTTTAACAGCTATTTACGTATTTACATTTGGGGGATTTGCTTTTTGCGGATTGATGAATGTAACGATAACAAATAAAATGTTTGATAAGGTAAAGAAATTTACTAAAAGGAGGGAAACAAATTGAAAATTTTTAAGGGAGAGTTTTATCGAATCTCTGTATTAACAGACAAGTTAGTAAGGTTAGAATACTCTCAAACTGGAAATTTTGAGGATAGAACGACACAACTTATCTACAATAGAGATTTTGGTCAAGTTTCGTTAAATCATATAGAGACACCAAAGGTACTAGATATTATGACGGACTATTTTCATTTGCACTTTAATAAAGGAGAATTTAACGCCGAAAATTTATTTATAGAATTAAAAGGAAATTTTGCCGTATATGGTAGTCGCTGGTATTTTGGTGAATCTATTGAAACGTTAAAAGGAACAGCTCGGACTCTGGATAAGGCAGATGGAGCAATCTCGTTAGAAGATGGAATTATTAGCCGAAATGGTATAGCCTTATTGGATGATTCTCAAGGTTTTATTTGGGATGAACAGTCTGGTTATATTGAGAGAGAAAATCAAATTGACCTCTATTTCTTTGCCTATGGGCATGATTATAGAGGAGCAATCAGAGACTTTTACCATTTGACTGGTTCAACACCCTTGTTGCCACGATATGCTTTAGGAAATTGGTGGAGTAGGTATTGGCCATATACGTCAGATGAATACTTGAATTTAATAGACAGATTTAAAACAGAGAAAATTCCATTATCTATCGGTGTGTTAGATATGGATTGGCATATAACTGACATTCCAGCCCGTTTTGGAAGTGGGTGGACAGGATATAGTTGGAATAAAAACTTAATACCTAATCCAGAACAGTTATTGCAACAACTTCATGATAGAAAGTTAAAACTCTCCTTAAATGTCCATCCTGCTGATGGTATACGAGCCTATGAAGAAGCTTATCCTCGGGTCGCAAAACGATTGGGATTAAATGTAGAATTAGAGGAACCTGCTATTTTTGATTTTTTTAATCCATCTTTTAGAGAATCCTACTTTAAAGATGTTCATTATAAGTTAGAAAAGCAAGGAGTAGATTTTTGGTGGATTGACTGGCAACAAGGGACACAAGGCATGTTGGATCCACTGTGGCTTTTAAACCATTATCATTATCAGGATAGTTGTAAAAATGCAGAAGGTGGTTTGATTTTATCAAGATATGCAGGGCCGGGTAGTCACCGATACCCTGTTGGTTTTTCAGGGGACACTATTATTAGTTGGAATTCCTTAAGATTTCAACCTTATTTTACAGCGACAGCATCAAATATCGGTTATAGTTGGTGGAGCCATGATATCGGTGGGCACATGCTGGGGGATTATGACGAGGAGCTACAAACTAGATGGCTACAGTTTGGCGTTTTTAGTCCGATAACTCGATTACATAGTTCTATAAGTCCCTTTAATAGTAAAGAACCTTGGTTTTTTTCAGAAACAACATCTAAGATTATGAAGAAATACCTTCGTTTGAGACATCAGATGATTCCATATCTATATACCATGAATGTAAAGACACACGAGGAAGGTACCCCATTAATCAGCCCAATGTATTATTTCTACCCAGAGAGTGATGAGAGCTATAATGTTCCAAATCAATACTTTTTTGGAACAGAACTGATGGTGGCTCCCATTGTAGAAAAGATGGATTTGGCATTCCAATCTGCAAAAGTAGATGTATGGTTCCCTGAAGGTGAATGGTATGACTTCTTTTCAGAGAAAAAATATACAGGTGGTGTGAAGTTGAGTGTTTATAGAGACATTTCGACTATACCTGTGTTTGCAAAAAGTGGTGCAATCATTCCCCTGGTTGGTTCTGAGATAGATATGGGTGTTGATTTACCTGAAGTTGTAGATTGGTATGTATTCCCAGGCAAACAACATTCTTTTGAAATGATTGAAGATCAAAATGGTCAAAGATATAAAACAAGATTATCAATCGATTGGGAAATGGGAATGCTAGAGTTAGCATTACAAGGAGATTCTAGTATCGTTCCAAGCAATAGAAGGCATAGAATTCATTTTAAAGGAACGAATGTGTCTATAATTGAATTGCCAAATAAGAATGATACAGCTAGATTTGAATGTAAAGATAATAAAACAATATCTTTAAATGATGAAGTTTTTAGACTACTAAAGACAGCTTCTCTTCCATATGAATTAAAAGATAGATTATTAAATCAATTCATCAATGCCAAAAATTCTCATGACTTAATGAATATCTTGCATCATCAGGATAAGGAATTGAGAGGGCGTTTGTTGGAAGTGATATTTACTAATGAAAACTAATTGAGACATTTCGTACACAATTTCTATTATTTAATGTGTAACAGTTTTACATCTCTATGCTTATTGGCTTGTATTTTAGTAATTACAAGTTTGGCATAGGGATGTTTTTTGTTTACTGAAGAGGAGAGGATAAGATAAGTAAGTTTCAAGTTTTGAAATATTTTTTAAACTAAACAAGAGCAAATTTTTAAAGGTGATTTCTCAAAGTAACTTCCACTTGCCTGACCGAAGTGGAAGTTAGTTTGAAATGAATTTTTATGGTGGAATTAAGTCTGAGACGTGTGATTTTTTCAGAAAATTTTCTAAAACAAACAGGATTTGTTTGACATTTATTTGAAAATTCTGTAAAATGAATTATTATATCGTTAAAGGAGAATATATATGGAAAAACAGAAAACATTTTTTGGACATCCTATGGGCTTGTCCACCCTCTTCTTTACAGAAATGTGGGAACGCTTTTCTTACTATGGGATGCGAGCTATCCTACTTTACTATATGTACTATAGTGTGCAAGATGGTGGATTGGGAATGGATAAGACCACAGCTGCATCGGTTATGGCGATTTATGGCTCGCTGGTATTTTTGTCCTCGGTTATCGGTGGTTTTGTCAGTGACCGTATTTTAGGAAGTCGTAAGACTGTCTTTTACGGTGGGATTCTGATTATGCTAGGGCATATTGCTTTGGCAACACCTTTTGGACAAGTGGCTCTCTATCTTTCTATTGCCTTGATTATCTTTGGTACTGGATTTTTAAAACCCAATATCTCAGATATGGTGGGGGGAATTTATGAGAAAGAGGATGATAGACGGGATGCAGGTTTTAGTATCTTTGTCTTTGGTATTAACTTAGGTGCCTTCGTTGCCCCTTATTTAGTGGGTTATCTAGGTCAGGAAGTTAATTTCCATCTAGGTTTCTCATTAGCTGCCATTGGGATGTTCTTTGGTCTGGTGAAGTATGTTTTAGATGGGAAGAAATACCTGCCTGAATCAAGTCTTTACCCCACTGATCCACTTTCACAGAAGGACCAGCAGACCTTGATTAAACGCTTGCTGATTACACTTGTCGTAGTTATTCTCGTGGTTATAGGTTTAGTCTTTACTCACCAGTTTAATGTGGATATGATTGTTAATATCTTTACAGTGATTGCTGTAATTATTCCAATCTACTATTTCTTTAAGATTTTATCTAGTCAGAAAATAACTGCCACTGAGAGATTCCGAGTATTTGCCTACATTCCTCTATTTATCGCTGGAGTACTCTTCTGGTCTATTGAGGAACAGGGTTCTGTTGTTCTCGCTCTATTTGCGGATGATCAAACTCGACTTTACATTAATGTATTTGGGAATCAGATTCATTTTCCATCTAGCTTTTTCCAAAGTATCAATCCCCTTTTCATTATGATTTATGTGCCGATTTTTGCGTGGTTGTGGGGGAAAATGGGTAAAAAGCAACCATCCTCTGCTAAGAAATTTGCTTACGGTTTATTTGCTGCAGGTTTATCCTTCTTGTGGATGATGTTACCAGGGATGCTCTTTGGGACAGATGTTAAGGTCAGTCCTTTCTGGTTGATTATGAGTTGGGCTATTGTGATTGTGGGGGAAATGCTGATTTCGCCTATTGGTCTATCAGTCACTACTAAGCTAGCACCAAAATCCTTCCAAGCACAAATGATGTCTATCTGGTTCTTGAGTAACGCTGCTGCCCAAGCTATCAATGCTCAAATTGTAAAATTTTATACAAGCGAAACTGAAGTAGCTTACTATGGAATTGTTGGAGGAATTACGATTGTATTCGGTATTATCTTACTCTTCTACGTTCCACGTATTGAAAAACTAATGTCTGGTATCAAATAGAGAAAAACTGGAATTTCTGTAGGAATTTTAAAAGTTAGATCAATTATTTATTCAAAGGATTTAGTTCTGTATTGTACAGGGCTAGGTCCTTTTAGTTTGATTAATACTCTTCGAAAATCAAATTCAAACCGCGTCAACGTCGCCTTGCCGTATGTGTAGGATACTGACTACGTCAGTTCCATCTACAACCTCAAAACGGTGTTTTGAGCAACCTGCGGCTAGTTTCCTAGTTTGCTCTTTGATTTTCATTGAGTATAAAACTCACGATGTTTCTGATTTTCCTAGTGGACATTTGTCTACTTTTTTTATATAATAAAACTAAACCATAATGGTTGAGTTTTGAAATTATGGATTCAAGCATCGATTAGTCTTTCTAAGGGAGATAATGTCCATTAAAGTATCATAATAGGAGGTGAAGTATGTATAAGCCAGAAAAATTAAAGGCTCGGAGGAAAGAGTTAAAACTAACACAGAAGGAAATTGCAGAGCAACTTGGGATTAGCTTTCAGGCTTACTCAGCTTGGGAACGTGGAATCAAGGAACCGTCCAAGGAGAAGGTGTTCCAGCTAGAGAATATTTTAAAAGTACCAAAAGGATATTTTACTCAGATCGAGATTGTCCGTCTCTACCATAGCCTCTCCAAGCAAGGGAAGGAGAAGGTTGTTCTCTATGTTCGCAACCTATCTCAAGAGGAGCAAGCTCAGAAAGTGACAGCTATGCCAGAGCGTCTCTACGAGTACCGTGTTTATGAACGCATGTCAGCAGGGATTGGAGCTTCGGTCTACGATGATCGGAATTTTGATACGGTTTACTTTAATGAGGAGTTGGCTCATGATTTTGCGTCATGGGTGTCTGGGGACTCCATGGAACCTAAATACCAAAATGGCTCCGTGGCTCTGATTCGAGAGACAGGATTTGACTATGACGGGGCGGTTTATGCAGTGGTTTGCAACAACCAGACCTATATCAAGCGGGTCTATCGAGAGGAGAATGGATTGCGTCTGGTCTCTATCAATCCTAAATACAAGGATATTTTCATATCCTATGAGGAAGATCCTCGGATTGTGGGGATTATCGTTGGAAACTTTGTGCCGATGGAGGGATAGCCAATGGGCTACTTTGATTATTCCAGAGAGCCCAAAAGTGACATTGCCTTTATCGATATGAAGTCCTTTTATGCCAGTGTTGAGTGCGTGAAAAGAGGATTGCATCCGCTGAAAACCTCGCTTTGTGTCATGAGTCGCGCGGATAATTCAACTGGTCTTATCCTAGCCTCCTCTCCCATGTTTAAGAAGATTTTTGGCCAGTCAAATGTTGGTCGGGCCTATGATTTGCCTTTTGATATCAAAACGCGAAAATTTTCCTATTACAATGCTCGAAAGCAAGGGCTACCGACTGACTCGGACTATGTTCGCTACATCGAAGATTGGGCTCAAGTGACCTTGATTGTCCCTCCTCGAATGGACGAGTACATTGCAGTCAATATGGAAATCCAGCGAATCTTTCAAAACTATGGCAGTCCAGATGATATTTATCCTTACTCTATCGATGAGGGCTTTATTGACCTGACTAGTTCGCTCAACTATTTTATCCCAGATAAGAGTCTCTCTCGCAAAGACAAGCTGGATATGCTTTCTGCTCGTATTCAGAGGGATATTTGGAGGCAGACAGGGATCTACTCTACAGTAGGTATGTCAAATGCCAATCCCTTACTGGCCAAGTTGGCTCTGGATAATGAAGCCAAGCACACTCCGACCATGAGGGCCAACTGGTCTTACCAGGATGTGGAAGAGAAGGTCTGGTTCATTCCCAAGATGACCGACTTTTGGGGAATTGGCAGGCGGATGGAGAAACGCTTGCATGCTCTGGGGATTTTTTCCATCAAGGAATTGGCAACCAGCAATCCTGACCAGCTAAAAAAAGCTCTGGGTCAGGCTGGTCTTCGTTTGTGGTTTCATGCTAACGGAATTGATGAGAGCAATGTTCATAAGCCTTATAAAGCCAAATCCAAGGGCTTGGGGAATTCTCAAATCTTGCCGAGAGACTACGTGAAGCTACGGGATATTGAAATTATTCTTCGAGAAATGGCGGAGCAGGTGGCTATTAGATTGAGAAGGTCTGGCAAGAAAACAACCCTTGTCTCTATCTATGTCGGTTTCTCTAAACAGGAGGTCAGGTCGTCTATTCACACACAAATGAAGGTCGAACCGACCAATAATACAGCTGTCTTAACGAATTATGTTTTGAAGTTATTTCATAACAAATACACTTCTGGAGCAGTCAGAAGTGTCGGTGTAAACTATTCAGGCTTTGTAGACGAGCCCTTTGGTTTGATATCTCTCTTTGATGATGTTGACAAGCTAGAAAAAGAAGAAAGGCTCCAGACGGCCATTGACTCCATTCGGGAACAATTTGGTTTCACTTCTCTTTTAAGAGCCAATGCACTGGAAGAAGCCTCTAGGAGTCTTGCCAGAAGCAAGCTGATTGGGGGACATTCTGCTGGAGGATTAGATGGATTACAATGATTGATCGTTCTTATTTACCTTTTCAATCCGCGCGATATTATCAAGATCCAGGTATGCAGAAGTGGATGGGATTTTACCTTTCAGAACACACCAGTTCGCTCAGTGAAGAAAAAAGCCGTGTTGATTTTTCGACGGATTTGACTCCAGATGAGAAGTTGCACTTGCTTTCTCAGCTTTATGTTGGCCAACTTAAGGGGAGTTTTGTGGTCAAGGAAAAGAAGCAGAAGGCGACTATCATCGGTGTGGTGAGAGAGTTATCACATCAGACTCTATCTATTAGGACAAACGAGGGATATAGGTTGATAGAGGTTGTAGATATCCTAGAAATTCGACTGTGGGAGGAGGGAGTTTATGACTAGAAAAGAGCTGTATGAAAACAAACTGCAGATGGATTATTTTTCAGATGACTATATTCGTTTTGAAGAGGATTTTCAAAAATATTCTGCCATGAACGTACCCTTGACTTTTTTGATTGATGACATCCTACGAACCATGGCGATGAATCAGAAAAACTACTTTGTCTTAAACAAGGAAAATGCCAAGGATGGGCGGGAGCATAGCTTTTATTTTAGGGTGGTAACGGAAAAAGCGTGTCCTAGAAATAGGACCTATGTATATGCTGGGGTTAAAAATAGTAGTCAGTAGAGGGGAGTCTGCTGTAAATGTATCATTTTTACAACACTTCATGGCTCATATCATGGGGTGTTTTTCTATTCAAGTCAAAGCCCATCAAAAAATCCCACTATTCTTAGGCTAAAGGAGAACTAATAATAGTGAGATTGTGAAATTATAGTAGTTTTTGTATCGCCTCTTCAATTTGTTTTGGGTCTGTTTTTGAAGAGAAGCGTTCAAAGACCTGCCCATCACGACCAATGAGAAACTTAGCGAAATTCCATTCGACTCGTTTTCCCAGTGGGCCAGATTTTTGTTCTTTCAACCAAACATAGAGAGGGTCTGCTTCCTTACCGTTGACCTTGATCTTGGCAAAACGTGGGAAGGTGGTTTGATAATGTAGGCTACAGAAGGCGTTGATTTCCTCTGCGCCGCCTGGTGCTTGTCCCATAAACTGATTGCAAGGAAAGTCTAAAATCTCAAAACCTTGTTCTTGATAGCGATCATAGAGTTCTTGAAGTCCTTGGTACTGGGGCGTTAAACCACATCCAGTAGCAGTGTTGACAACCAAGAGAACCTTACCACGATAGGTCTCTAGTGGAGTTTCTTGATGGTCTTGGTTCAAGACTGAAAAATCGTATAGTGAAGTCATTGCTTGCTTTTCTCCTTCTGTTTGGTATTTTTAGGAGTTTTCTCCTCCTGTAGTGATAGAAATCCGTAGGTCAGGGTTCCAAAAATGCTTCCGATAATCAGGCTATACATCAGGAAAGGAATACTTTTATCGAATTGCATGAGCAACTTTCCAAAATCTGAAAGGGACATCTGTTGAACGAAGACTTTATGAAAGATGAGTAAGGTAAAGAAGCCAATCTGAATACCGATAAACACAATCCAGCTTCGGAATTTGATTTGAGCTTTGCTGTAGGTTTTGAGAATGATTTCTGATTTGTCATCCTTTTCAAGATGAAGCTCTTGGACGGCTTTTTGAGCTTTTATACTCATGAACAAAATGAGTCCAAAATAGATGTAGGGCATAACATTTCGAACAATTTCTATAAAGCTTCCGAACAAAATATAGAATAGGAAGAGAATGAAGGAAGAGTAAAAGATTTGGATCATGGAACGGGCGCAAGCCTTGTAGATAACCTCTTGACGGCATTCATCAAAAGGCCCTTGGATATGAAAGAAATTTCGAAGTAAGCGAGTTGTTAAGTCTTCTTTTTTCATGGGTGATTTCTCCTAAATGAACGATGTTATTTTGTTTCTTTTACGAATTGATAGAGATAATAAAGATAAGTAATAGAAGAAAGGATGGCGATAGTTAGCAGTATATAATATTTCCAATTGCTTGAAATGAGCGTCAGCTGTGGTAAGGATAGAAAGGATAGAATCATAAAGCATAGTGCTAGGTTGAGTATGCGCGTTTTTTGGGAATCTATCTTTAGATAAGTCAATCCTTTGTTGAGTGCTGGAACAAAGACTGGAAGGAGGACTATATCGTAGATTGGCAAGTTCCCTGAAACGATGATGAAGGTGAGTAGAGAAGCAAACAAAAGATGATAGGTAAGTAAAGTTACTAGTGATTTCATAGGGCACCTCCTAATCCTCATCTTGCTCTTTTTTAGTTTTTGCAATGCGACGGGAGATGAGGAACTGTATGCTTGCCCCGAAGAAGATAGAACCGAGAATGCTTGATACACCATTTCTTATAGTGAGAAGAGACTGAAAATAGTCCTGACCTTCACCTATGAGTATATCGAGAAGAGGAGTTATAAAAAATATCCATAGACCAAAGAACAAACCTGCTTTCAGACCTGGGTAGCGAAGTTGCTTACTTTCTTTCTCACTCAGCATATCTGGTTCAATAGTTGTAATCCCTGTTTTTTTCATTTGGTAGGTGACATAGCCAGCAGCGATGAGGGCAATCACTAAAATCAGAGGAGGATAGATTAGAGCCACTTCTTGAGGATATTTATAGGCCAGAAGGAGTGGAATAAGATTTCCGAAAATCATCAGATAAAAGAGGAAGATAAAGACTTGGTTACCTATACGGTCTGCCTCGCGTCGTTTGTATTCGTCAAGGGGACCAGAAATGCCGTATGTGCGTTTGATGAGTTTTTCAGTGAAGGTTTCTTTTTTCATGAGTTGGCTCCTTTTTTAAAAATCTTCCTCCCAAAAGAGACTGTTGAGATCAGTTTGGAGGCTGCGGGCGAGATTGAGACAGAGTTCCAGGGTTGGATTGTACTTGTCGTTTTCAATCATATTGATGGTTTGTCTCGAGACACCGATATCCTTGGCGAGTTCGAGCTGGGAAATGCCCAGTTCCTTGCGAAATTCTTTCACACGATTCATCTGGACTCCTTTCTGATTTGTGTCGTATATATTTGACTATATTATATTCTTCTATGGAGTAGATGTCAAGCATATTTGACATATTTCTTAAAGAAATCTTACTTGTTTTTGGCCTATTTGTCTGACTAGTGCAAGCTAGTCAGATTTGTGGTAAAATAGATAAGATATGACAAAAGAATTTCATCATGTAACGGTCTTACTCCACGAAACGATTGATATGCTCGACGTAAAGCCTGACGGTATCTACGTTGATGCGACTTTGGGTGGAGCGGGCCATAGCGAATATTTATTAAGTAAATTAAGTGAAAAAGGCCATCTCTATGCCTTTGACCAGGACCAGAATGCCATTGACAATGCGCAAAAACGTTTGGCACCCTATATCGAAAAAGGGATGGTGACCTTTATAAAGGATAACTTCCGTCATTTACAGGCACGTTTGCGCGAAGCTGGTGTTCAGGAAATTGATGGAATTTGTTATGATTTGGGAGTGTCTAGTCCTCAATTGGACCAGCGTGAACGTGGTTTTTCTTATAAAAAGGATGCGCCACTGGACATGCGGATGAATCAGGAAGCTAGTCTGACAGCCTATGAAGTGGTGAACCACTATGACTATCATGACTTGGTTCGTATTTTCTTCAAGTATGGTGAGGATAAATTCTCTAAACAGATTGCGCGTAAGATCGAACAAGCACGTGAAGTCAAGCCAATCGAGACAACGACTGAGTTAGCAGAAATTATCAAGTCGGCCAAACCTGCCAAGGAGCTCAAGAAGAAGGGCCATCCTGCCAAGCAGATTTTCCAGGCTATTCGAATTGAAGTCAATGATGAACTGGGAGCGGCAGATGAATCCATCCAGCAGGCTATGGAGATGTTGGCTCTAGATGGTAGAATTTCAGTGATTACCTTTCATTCCTTGGAAGACCGCTTGACCAAGCAATTGTTCAAGGAAGCTTCAACGGTTGAAGTTCCAAAAGGCTTGCCTTTCATCCCAGATGATCTCAAGCCCAAGATGGAATTGGTATCCCGTAAGCCAATCTTGCCAAGTGCAGAGGAGTTAGAAGCCAACAACCGTTCGCATTCAGCCAAGTTGCGCGTGGCCAGAAAAATTCACAAGTAAGAGGAAAAAATGGTAGATAAGAAAGAAACAACCAGTCAATTCTTGCAGAATCGTATAAAAAAATTCTCACGTGTGGAGAAGGCTTTTTATCTTTCCATCGCTTTTACGGCACTCGTTTTAGCAGTGAGCATTATCTTTATGCAGACACGACTCTTGCAAGTGCAAAGTGATTTGACAAAAATCAATGCGCAGATAGAGGAGAAGAAGACAGAGCTGGACGATGCCAAGCAGGAAGTGAATGAATTGATTCGTTCAGAGCGCTTGAAAGAAATTGCAGATAAAAAAGATTTGAAATTGAATAATGAAAACATCCGAACAGCGGAGTAAGATATGAAATGGACAGAAAAAATAACCCGATTTGCGGTAAAAAATCGTAAATCTCCAGCAGAAAACCGTAGGATAGTTGGCAAGTACCTCAGCTTTTTAGCTGTTGCCCTTTTCGGCCTCTTTTTGGCCAATTTTGCTTATATTATCGCAAAAGGTAATATATTTGGTACTGACTTGGTAAAAGAGGCTAAAAAGGTTCACCAAACAACCCGAACAGTTCCTGCCAAACGTGGGACTATCTATGACCGAAATGGAGTGCCTATTGCTGAAGATGCGACTTCCTATAACGTCTATGCTGTTATTGATAAAAAATACAAGTCAGCAACTGGAAAAATTCTTTATGTAGAGGATTCGCAGTTTAATAAGGTAGCTGAAGTCTTCCATAAGTATTTAGACATGGATGAAGCTTATGTGAAAGAGCAATTAGCTCAACCAAATCTGACCCAAGTTTCCTTTGGTGCAAAAGGAAATGGGATTACCTATGCCAATATGATGGCTATTAAAAAAGATTTGAAAGATGCTAGTGTGGAAGGGATTGACTTTACAACTAGCCCTAACAGAAGCTATCCAAATGGACAATTTGCTTCTAGCTTTATTGGCTTAGCCCAACTTCATGAAAATGAGGATGGTAGTAAGAGTTTGTTAGGGACTTCTGGTTTGGAGAGTTCTTTAAATACCATTCTTGCTGGGACAGACGGTATTATTACCTATGAAAAAGACCGTGTAGGAAATATCGTACCAGGTACAGAACTGGTATCGCAACAAACTGTGGATGGCAAGGATGTTTATACAACATTGTCTAGTCCGCTACAATCTTTCATGGAAACTCAGATGGATGCCTTTCTAGAAAAAGTAAAAGGTAAGTATATGACCGCGACCTTGGTCAGTGCAAAGACCGGTGAAATCCTCGCTACCACCCAACGACCTACCTTTAATGCAGATACTAAAGAAGGAATCACTGAGGACTTTGTTTGGCGTGATATTCTTTATCAAAGTAACTATGAACCAGGATCAGCCATGAAGGTTATGACGTTAGCTTCTTCTATTGATAATAATACCTTCCCAAGTGGAGAATACTTCAATAGCAGTGAATTTAAAATAGCGGATGCGACGACTCGAGATTGGGATGTTAATGATGGTTTGACGACTGGTGGGATGATGACTTTCTCACAAGGTTTCGCTCACTCCAGTAATGTTGCAATGAGTCTACTTGAACAAAAAATGGGAGATGCTACTTGGTTGGATTATCTAAACCGCTTTAAATTTGGGGTCCCAACTCGCTTTGGCTTGACAGATGAATACGCTGGTCAACTTCCAGCTGATAATATTGTTAGTATTGCTCAAAGCTCATTTGGGCAAGGAATTTCAGTGACACAAACACAAATGCTTCGTGCCTTTACAGCTATTGCTAATGATGGAGTTATGCTGGAGCCTAAATTTATTACGGCCTTGTATGATCCAAATGATCAAACTGCTCGGAAATCACAAAAAGAAGTTGTGGGAAATCCTGTGTCTAAAGATGCAGCGAGCTTGACGCGAACGCATATGGTTTTAGTCGGTACCGATCCAGTATATGGAACTATGTATAATCATAAGACAGGGAAACCAACTGTAACTGTTCCTGGGCAAAATGTAGCTCTCAAGTCTGGTACAGCCCAAATCGCTGACGAGAAAAATGGAGGCTACTTAGTTGGTTCTACCAACTACATTTTCTCGGTTGTGGTTATGAACCCTGCTGAAAATCCTGATTTTATCTTGTATGTAACGGTTCAACAACCTGAACATTATTCAGGTATCCAGTTGGGAGAATTTGCCAACCCAATCTTGGAGCGGGCTTCAGCTATGAAAGAATCTCTCAATCTTCAATCTCCAGCTAAGAATTTAGATAAAGTGACGACAGAATCTTCTTATGCAATGCCTAGTATCAAGGATATTTCACCTGGTGATTTGGCGGAAGCCTTACGCCGAAATATTGTGCAACCAATCGTTGTCGGTACTGGAACAAAGATTAAAGAGACTTCTGTAGAAGAAGGAAACAATCTTGCACCAAACCAACAAGTTCTCCTTTTATCGGATAAGGTAGAAGAAGTTCCAGATATGTATGGCTGGAAAAAAGAGACTGCTGAGACCTTTGCTAAATGGTTGGATATTGAGCTGGAATTTGAAGGTTCAGGTTCTGTTGTTCAGAAGCAAGATGTTCGGACTAATACAGCTATCAAAAACATTAAAAAAATTAAATTAACTTTAGGAGACTAATATGTTTATTTCTATCAGTGCTGGAATTGTGACATTTTTACTAACTTTAGTAGGAATTCCGGCCTTTATCCAATTTTATAGAAAGGCGCAAATTACAGGCCAGCAGATGCATGAGGATGTCAAACAGCACCAGGCAAAAGCTGGGACTCCTACAATGGGAGGTTTGGTTTTCTTAATTGCTTCTGTTTTAGTTGCTTTCTTTTTCGCCCTATTTAGTAATCAACTCAGCAATAATGTCGGTATGATTTTATTTATCTTGGTTCTTTATGGCTTAATCGGATTTTTAGATGACTTTCTCAAGGTCTTTCGTAAAATCAATGAGGGTCTTAATCCCAAGCAGAAATTGGCTCTTCAGCTTCTAGGTGGTGTCATTTTCTACCTTTTCTATGAGCGCGGTGGAGATATGCTTTCTGTCTTTGGTTACCAAGTGCATCTAGGAATTTTCTATATTGTCTTCGCTCTTTTCTGGCTAGTCGGTTTTTCAAACGCAGTAAACTTGACAGACGGTATTGACGGCCTGGCTAGTATTTCAGTTGTGATTAGTTTGTCTGCCTATGGAGTTATTGCCTATGTGCAAGGTCAGATGGATATCCTTCTAGTGATTCTTGCCATGATCGGTGGTTTGCTTGCTTTCTTTGTCTTTAACCATAAGCCTGCCAAGGTCTTTATGGGAGATGTGGGAAGTTTGGCTCTCGGTGGAATGCTGGCAGCTATCTCTATGGCTCTCCACCAAGAATGGACTCTATTGATTATCGGAATTGTTTATGTCTTTGAAACAACTTCGGTCATGATGCAAGTCGGCTATTTCAAAATGACTGGTGGTAAACGTATTTTCCGTATGACGCCTGTGCATCACCATTTTGAGCTTGGAGGATTGTCTGGTAAAGGAAATCCTTGGAGCGAGTGGAAGGTTGATTTCTTCTTTTGGGGAGTAGGGCTTCTAGCAAGTCTCCTGACCTTAGCAATTTTGTATTTGATGTAAGAATGGCACCCTGATGTTTCAGGGTGTTTTTGCTTTTTAAAAAATATTGGTCAATCAAAGTCAAATTCCTTGACCTTTTTTGACTAATGTAGTATATTATGAACGTAAGGTAAATGAAAACCTTACTAGAACACTTGTTTAAAGTAAAATAGAAAGAGGTGGGGTCTATGTTTAATCTAGAAATCTTCAGAAGTAAAGATAGTCTACTCCTGCTTGAAAAAGAAAAACCAGAAATAGTACGTAGAGTAGCGATTTAGCTAGTCTAAATTTTTTGAAACAAAGGTCAAAGATAGTCAATATAAGTAATAATAAATAACAAAAAGAGGTAAAGAATATGAATAACAACTTTAATAATTTTAACAACATGGATGATTTATTTAACCAATTGATGGGTGGTATGCGAGGATATAGTTCTGAAAATCGCCGTTACTTGATTAATGGACGTGAAGTCACACCTGAGGAATTTGCTCACTATCGTGCAACTGGTCAATTGCCAGGAAATGCAGAAGCTGATGGACAAATGAAACAACAGTCTTCAGGTATGAAACAAGACGGTGTCCTTGCAAAACTAGGTCGAAACTTGACTGCAGAAGCGCGTGAGGGCAAGCTGGATCCTGTTATCGGACGAAACAAGGAAATTCAAGAAACATCTGAAATCCTCTCACGCCGTACCAAGAACAATCCTGTGCTTGTCGGAGATGCAGGTGTTGGTAAGACAGCCGTTGTCGAAGGCCTAGCACAAGCTATTGTGAATGGTGATGTTCCAGCTGCTATTAAGAATAAGGAAATTATTTCCATTGATATTTCTGGACTTGAAGCTGGTACTCAATACCGTGGTAGCTTTGAAGAAAACATTCAAAACTTGGTAAACGAAGTCAAAGAAGCTGGAAATATTATCCTCTTCTTCGACGAAATTCACCAAATTCTTGGTGCTGGTAGCACAGGTGATGGTCAAGGGTCTAAAGGTCTTGCTGATATCTTGAAACCAGCTCTTTCACGTGGAGAATTGACAGTGATTGGCGCAACTACTCAAGATGAATACCGTAATACTATCTTGAAAAATGCAGCCCTTGCTCGTCGTTTCAACGAAGTGAAGGTTAATGCTCCATCTGCTGAAGATACCTTCAAGATTCTTCAAGGTATTCGAGATCTTTATCAACAACACCACAATGTTATTTTGCCAGATGAAGTCTTAAAAGCTGCCGTTGATTACTCTGTTCAGTATATTCCTCAACGTAGCTTGCCAGATAAGGCTATCGACCTTGTCGATGTTACGGCGGCTCACTTGGCAGCTCAGCATCCAGTAACAGATGTTCATGCTGTTGAACGTGAAATTGAGGTAGAAAAAGACAAGCAAGAAAAAGCTGTTGAGGCAGAAGATTTTGAAGCAGCTCTAAACTATAAAACACGCATCGCAGAATTGGAAAAGAAAATCGAAAACCATACAGAAGATATGAAAGTGACTGCAAGTGTCAACGATGTGGCTGAATCTGTAGAACGAATGACCGGTATTCCAGTATCTCAAATGGGGGCTACGGACATCGAACGTTTGAAAGATATGAGTCATCGTTTGCAGACGAAAGTTATTGGTCAAGATAAGGCCGTTGAAGCAGTAGCAAAAGCTATCCGTCGTAACCGTGCTGGTTTTGATGAAGGTAACCGTCCAATCGGTAGCTTCCTCTTTGTAGGTCCTACTGGTGTCGGTAAGACTGAGTTGGCTAAACAATTGGCTCTTGATATGTTCGGAACGAAAGATGCTATCATCCGTTTGGACATGTCAGAATACAGCGACCGCACAGCCGTATCTAAATTGATTGGTACAACTGCAGGTTATGTTGGTTACGATGACAACAACAATACCTTGACAGAACGCGTCCGTCGCAATCCATACTCAATCGTCCTTCTCGACGAAATTGAAAAGGCTGACCCTCAAGTCATCACCCTTCTCCTCCAAGTCTTGGATGATGGTCGTTTGACTGATGGTCAAGGTAACACTGTCAACTTCAAGAATACGGTGATTATCGCAACTTCAAACGCAGGCTTTGGTTACGAAGCTAACTTGACAGAAGATGCGGATAAACCAGAATTGATGGATCGTTTGAAACCTTACTTCCGTCCAGAATTCCTTAACCGTTTCAATGCTGTCATCGAATTCTCACACTTGAGCAAAGGAGATCTTTCTAAGATTGTAGACCTTATGTTGGTTGAAGTTAACAAGACGCTTTCTAAGAAAGACATTGACTTGGCAGTGAGCGAAGCTGCTAAAGAATACATGACTGAGGAAGGCTACGATGAAGTCATGGGTGTTCGTCCACTCCGTCGTGTGGTTGAACAACAAATCCGTGACAAAGTCACAGACTTCCACTTGGATAACCTTGATGCTAAACACCTAGAAGCTGACATGGAAGATGGTGTTTTGGTCATTCGTGAAAAAGCCTAAGACAAAATTTTGAGCATAAAAAAGAAGGAGCCAGCTAAAAAGCTGGTTCCTTTTTTGTGTTTAGATGACATGGCGCTCAAAGGCATCGTCTGAAATCCCTTGTTCCAAGATGAGTTTAGCCCATTCTTTAGCAGAAAAGAGGCTGTGATCCTTGTAGTTTCCGCAAGATTCGATGGTTGTTCCAGGAACATCTTCCCAAGTAGTAGTTTCAGCGATTTCCTTGAGCGAATCCTTGATAACAGCCGCAATTTCAGCGCTGGTATGACGCCCCCACATAATCATGTGGAAGCCTGTGCGACAACCAAATGGTGAGCAGTCAATCATGCCGTCAATGCGGGTACGGATGAGTTTAGCCAAGAGGTGTTCGATAGTGTGAAGGCCAGCGGTAGGGATAGAGTCTTCGTTTGGTTGCACCAAGCGAATATCAAAGTTGGAGATAACGTCTCCCTTTGGCCCTGTTTCTTCCCCAATCAAGCGGACATAAGGTGCTTTAACAATAGTGTGGTCAAGTTCAAAACTTTCAACAATAACTTCTTTTGACATGGTAGATCCTTTCAGTTTTCTTCTTTCATTATAACATAAAGCCAGCTCTTGAGACAGAGAGAAAACCTCTCCGAGGGTGGAGAGGTTCAAAACTTTATTTACGATACAAGCGGTCGTATTGGTAGTAAGGATCAAAGGTTACGTTGATCCCTAGTTTACGAAGGACATTCTTGTCTTCATCGGTTAAGATGATGGTTGAGTGGGCTTCGCTTCCTTTGAGGTTGCCAAGTTCTTCCATAGCACGAGCAGCATCAGGATTTTCTGTAGCTGTGATAGCAAGTGCAATCAGGATTTCATTTGAATGAAGGCGTGGATTGCGGCTACCCAGATGATCGATTTTAAGACCTTGAATCGGTTTGACAACTTCAGGCTCAATCAGTTTTACTTCTTTAGCGATGTCAGCTGATTTCTTGATGGCGTTGATAAGAGCAGCGGCTGTAGGGCCAAAGAGCTCTGAGTTCTTACCTGTGACGATTTCCCCATTTGGCAATTCAAGGGATAGGGCTGGTCCGCCAGTTTCTTCAGCTTTTTGGCGTGCAGCAACAGCAACCTTACGGTCTGCTGGTGTGATACCGAGGTCATTCATAAGTAACTCAATTTTCTTGACAGCAGCTTCGCCAATTTTTTCGGCTTTAAAATCAAGGACCGTTTGATAGTAGCGGCGGATGATTTCTTGTTTAGAAGCTTCGATAGCAGCCTCATTATCTGTAATGGCAAAACCAACCATGTTGACCCCCATATCTGTCGGAGAAGCGTATGGAGACTCTCCTAGGATACGTTCTAACATGCGCTTGAGCACTGGGAAAATCTCGATATCACGGTTATAGTTGACAGTGGTTTTTCCGTAGGTTTGGAGATGGAAGGGGTCAATCATGTTGACATCATCAAGGTCAGCGGTGGCAGCCTCGTAGGCCAAGTTGACTGGATGATGAAGGGGAAGATTCCAAACTGGGAAGGTTTCAAATTTAGCGTAGCCAGACTTGATACCATTGATTTGGTCGTGGTACATATTGGACATACAAGTTGCCAATTTTCCAGAACCAGGTCCAGGAGCGGTTACGACGATCAAGTTACGACTGGTTTTGATGTAGTCATTTTTTCCCATTCCTTCTGGAGAAATGATGTGATCCATATCTGTCGGATATCCTTTGATTGGATAGTGAAGATAAGAATCAATTCCGTTTTTCTCGAGTTGGTTGCGGAAGGCATCTGCAGCGGGTTGGCCAGCGTACTGTGTAATGACCACTGAGCCGACAAAAATTCCTAATTCATTGAATTTGTCAATCAAACGAAGAACTTCTTGGTCATAAGAAATACCCAAGTCACCACGTGCTTTGGAATGCTCGATATTGCTAGCATTAATAGCAATCACAACCTCAACCTGCTCTTTCAATTCTTGTAAGAGCTTGATTTTGTTGTCAGGCTCATAACCAGGAAGGACACGAGCGGCGTGGAAATCTTCTAACATTTTGCCACCAAACTCCAAGTAGAGTTTGCCGTCAAATTGGTTAATACGCTCCAAAATGTGGTCGCGCTGTAGATTCAAATATTGTTCAGAACTAAAAGCTTGTTTTTTCATTTTTTTACCTCTGACCTCTATTATAATAAAAAATTGGAAGTTAGGAAACTATGGAGTTAAAAAAGGAATCAAAAAGATTAGGCAAACGCTTGCATAAAATTTTAAAAAGCGCTATCATATACTATAGATTATTAAAATAATGAGGTAAGAAGATGCAAGAAAAATGGTGGCACAATGCCGTAGTCTATCAAGTTTATCCTAAGAGCTTTATGGATAGCAACGGAGATGGAATTGGCGATCTGCCAGGAATTACCAGTAAGTTAGACTATCTAGCTAAGTTAGGAATTACAGCGATTTGGCTTTCTCCAGTTTATGACAGTCCTATGGATGATAATGGCTATGATATTGCTGATTATCAAGCGATTGCAGCTATTTTCGGGACTATGGAAGATATGGACCAACTGATCGCAGAAGCTAAGAAGCGTGATATTCGTATCATTATGGACTTGGTGGTCAATCATACCTCAGATGAACATGCTTGGTTTGTTGAGGCCTGTGAAAATCCCGACAGCCCTGAACGAAACTACTATATCTGGCGGGATGAACCCAATGACCTAGATTCTATTTTTAGCGGATCTGCTTGGGAATACGATGAAAAGTCAGGTCAATACTATCTCCACTTTTTCAGCAAGAAACAGCCCGATCTTAACTGGGAAAATGAAAAACTTCGTCAGAAAATTTATGAGATGATGAACTTCTGGATTGATAAAGGCATTGGTGGTTTCCGCATGGATGTCATTGACATGATTGGGAAAATTCCTGACGAGAAAGTAGTCAATAATGGCCCTATGCTCCACCCTTATCTCAAGGAGATGAATCAGGCGACCTTTGGAGATAAGAATCTCTTAACAGTAGGGGAAACATGGGGAGCAACGCCAGAGATTGCCAAGCTCTACTCGGATCCAAAGGGGCAAGAATTGTCTATGGTCTTCCATTTTGAACATATCGGTCTTCAGTATCAGGAAGGTCAGCCTAAATGGCACTATCAAAAAGAACTGAATATTGCTAAGTTAAAAGAGATTTTCAACAAATGGCAGACAGAGTTAGGAGTTGAGGACGGTTGGAATTCGCTCTTCTGGAACAATCATGACCTTCCTCGTATCGTCTCAATCTGGGGAAATGACCAAGAATACCGCGAAAAATCTGCCAAAGCCTTTGCCATCTTGCTTCATCTCATGAGAGGAACTCCTTATATCTACCAAGGTGAGGAGATTGGGATGACCAACTATCCGTTTGAAACACTGGACCAAGTAGAAGATATTGAATCCCTCAACTATGCGCGTGAAGCTCTTGAAAAAGGTGTGCCGATGGACGAAATCATGGAAAGTATCCGTGTCATTGGACGTGACAATGCCCGTACCCCTATGCAATGGGACGAGAGCAAAAACGCTGGTTTCTCAACAGGTCAACCTTGGTTGGCAGTCACCCCAAACTATCAAGCAATCAACGTTCAAGAAGCACTGGCAAATCCAGATTCTATTTTCTATACCTATCAGAAACTGGTTCAAATCCGTAAGGAAAATAGCTGGCTGATTCAAGCTGATTTTGAATTGCTTGATACGGTTGATAAGGTCTTTGCCTATATCCGTAAGGACGGTGACCGTCGCTTCCTAGTTTTGGCTAACTTGTCCAATGAAGAGCAAGACTTGACCGTAGAAGGAAACGTCAAATCGGTTTTGATTGAAAACACCGTGGCTCAGGAAGTTTTTGAAAAACAAAGCTTAGCTCCATGGGATGCTTTCTGTGTGGAATTACTATAAACATTTTTTACAGAAAAATTTAAAATTGAAATCGTATAAAAACAAGGGAGGACTGTATGAAAGACAGAAATCCTTTGTTTTTTTATGACTAAAGTTTATAAACTTTCATTCTCAAAATTCAATTAACTTTACAAATTCCCACTATTTTGGTAAAATAAACTTATGTTATAAAAACTAACATAAAGGAGAAAGAAGATGAATACAAAAAAGCGTGTTCTTAGCGCAGGCCTGACCTTTGCGGCTGCTTTGCTTTTAGCTGCTTGCGGACAATCAGGTTCAGATACAAAAACTTACTCATCAACCTTTAGTGGAAATCCAACTACATTTAACTACTTGTTAGACTACTATGCTGATAATACAGCTATCATTACTAACCTAGTTGATGGTTTGCTTGAAAATGACAACCACGGAAACCTAGTTCCATCTTTGGCAGAGGACTGGTCTGTTTCAAGCGACGGTCTGACTTATACCTACAAATTAAGAAAAGATGCTAAATGGTTCACGGCTGACGGTGAAGAGTACGCCCCAGTTAAGGCACAGGATTTTGTGACAGGGATAAAGTACGCAGTGGACAATAAATCACAGGCCATTGACTTGATTCAAAATTCGATCAAGGGCTTGAATGATTATATTACAGGAGCGGATTCTGACTTTTCTAAGGTTGGGGTGAAGGCAATCGACGACCAGACTGTTGAGTATACTTTGTCACGCCCAGAACCTTACTGGAACTCAAAAACAACCAACAGTATTCTTTTCCCGGTAAATGAAGAGTTTTTAAACTCAAAAGGGAAAGATTTTGGTACTCTATCTCCAGATAGCATTCTTTACAGTGGACCTTATTTGTTAAAAGATTTCACATCAAAATCATCGATCGAGTATGTGAAAAATCCGCATTACTATGATCATGACAAAGTATCAATTGAACACGTGAAATTGGCTTATTTTGATGGTTCAGACCAAGAATTGACTATCCGTAACTTTGAAAGTGGAGCCTATTCAATCGCTGGGGTTTATCCAAATAGTTCTAACTTTGCTAAGACCAAGGAAAAATATAAGGATAATATCGTTTATAGCTTGCAGGACAAGACTTCTTGGTACTTCAATTTCAACGTTAACCGTAAGGCTTACAACCATACGTCTAAAACGACAGATGAGCAGAAAAAATCAACTGAGACAGCTGTCTTGAACAAGAACTTCCGTCAAGCGGTGAACTTTGCCTTGGATCGTGCAGCTTATTCTGCCCAGTCAAATGGGGAAGAAGCAGCTAGTAAGACCCTTCGTAACACCCTAGTACCTCCTACATTTGTCCAAGTGGGAGACAAGACCTTTGGAGAAGTAGTCGCTTCTAAATTGGTCAACTATGGCACAGAATGGTCAGGTATTAACTTGGCAGATGCTCAGGATGCCTACTTTAACAAAGAAAAAGCCCAAGCAAAATTTGCGGAAGCTAAAAAAGAATTGGCAAGTCAAGGTGTGACTTTCCCTATTCACTTGGATGTAGCCGTTGATCAGACAAGTAAAAATGCTGTGACAGGCATGAACTCTGTTAAGCAGACCCTTGAGTCAGTTTTAGGTGCTGATAATATTGTTATTGATGTTCAGCAACTATCAACGGATGATTTTAATAACGTAGCCTTCTTGGCGCCGACTCCAGCTGATCGAGACTACGATTTGAACTTTGATGGTTGGGTAGGTGATTACCAAGATCCGTCAACTTATCTCAATCCTTTCAATGCAGAGGATGGATTCTACCTCAAGATCTTTGGTCTAGATGCTCAGGAAGATAAATCGAAAATTGCTAGTCTGGGTCTCGATACTTACACCAAGATGCTCAAAGATGCAGATAGTGAAAATAAAGATGTAGCCAAACGCTATGAAAAATATGCTGAAGCACAGGCTTGGATGATTGACAATTCTCTGATCATGTCAGCTATGTCAAGTGGTGGAACAGCTTCTGTGACCAGAGTAACACCATTTACAAGAGGGTATTCATTGGTCGGCATCAAGGGTGATGGCAATAACTACAAGTATATGAAACTGCAAAAAGATACTGTGACAACTAAACAGTATGAAGAAGCGAAGACCAAATGGGAGCAAGAAAGCAAAAAAGCAATCGAAAAAGCTCAAAAAGAAGCAGAAAATCATGTTAAATAATGACGAGCGAGGTTCCGTAAGGGACCTCGTTTTGATATCTATATAGTAAATTTATTGATGTAATTGTTTGCAAGTCAAAAAGAATCTTTCGGAAAGAAGATGAAAACGCCTTACCTAAGCGGATTTGCTCCACAAGAGTATTTTTTTATGATATAATAAAATGAAATAAAAATTGATAATAGAGGTATATCGTGAGTAGATCTTCGAAGCGAGCTCGTCAGGGTAAAACAAAAATATTGATTAGTTGGGGGTTGCTAGCTATCTATGCATTACTAGCAGTCTTTTTGTTGTTTTTGATTTTCAAGTACAATATGCTAGCCTTCCGATATCTCAATATAGTGGTCACTGTCTTAATTGTAGCCTTAGCTATCTTGTGCTTCTTTTTAATTCGGTCAAAGAAAGTTCAAAATCTAACGTTGATTTTATTACTACTTGGTGTGTTAATCAATGGTACTTCTCTCTTTGCTGTAGGGCAGTTCATTGGATTTACCAGTCGCCTGAATGCGACATCGAATTACTCGAATTATTCGATGAGTGTTGCGGTGTTAGCAGATAGTCCAATTGATAATATCAGTCAGGTAACCAGTGTAATGGGGCCTACTGGGACGGATAAGGATAATATCCAACAGTTGATGAATGATCTGAAGGCTAGTCAAAATAAGGAATTGACTGTCGAAGAAAGTAGCTCCTATCTTGCGGCCTATAAGAGCTTGCTAGCCGGTGATACAAAGGCAATCATTCTAAACAGTGTCTTTGAAAACATTATCGAATCGGAATATCCTGACTATGCTTCGAAAATTAAGAAAATCTATACCAAAGAATTAACCAAGACGGTTGAAACTCCAAAAGATGTCAAAGGTGACAGTTTCAACGTTTATATCAGCGGAATTGATACTTACGGTCCAATTAGCTCAGTTTCTCGTTCGGATGTCAATATCATTATGACAGTGAATCGTGAAACGAAAAAGATTCTCTTGACAACGACACCTCGTGATTCCTATGTTCCAATTGCAGATGGTGGCAACAACCAAAAAGATAAGTTGACCCATGCGGGGATTTATGGGGTAGATGCTTCAATTCATACCCTGGAAAATCTCTACGGTATTGACTTGAACTATTATGCTCGTTTGAATTTCACTTCTTTCTTGAAGTTGATAGATCTCCTTGGTGGGGTTGATGTTCATAATGATCAGGATTTTACATCATTGCATGGTAAGTTTCATTTTCCTGTAGGGAATGTTCATCTTGATTCGGAGCAAGCTCTTGGCTTTGTGCGTGAGCGCTATTCTTTGGCAGATGGTGATCGGGATCGTGGCCGTAACCAGCAAAAGGTCATTGTTGCAATTCTGCAAAAATTAACCTCTACGGAAGCTTTGAAAAATTATGACAGTATTATAAAAGGGCTGCAAGATTCGATTCAAACCAATATGCCACTTGAAACCATGATGAACCTGGTTAATGCCCAACTTGAGAGTGGTGGAACGTATAAGATCAATTCGCAAGATCTTAAAGGAACAGGGCGTATGGATTTACCATCCTATGCCATGCCTGAGAGTAGCCTCTACATGATGGAAATTAGTGACAGCAGTTTAGAGTCAGTCAAGGCTGCAATCAATGATGTGATGGAAGGGAAATAAGACAAAATGATTGATATTCATTCGCATATCGTATTTGGTGTGGATGATGGTCCGAAAACTAAGCAAGAAAGCAAGGCGCTTTTGACAGAAGCCTATAGACAAGGTGTAAGGACTATTGTATCGACATCGCATAGACGAAAAGGAATGTTTGAAACTCCTGAGGAGACGATAGAGACAAACTTCCAAGAAGTGAAGGAGTTAGCCAAGGAAGTGGCTCCAGATTTGACCATTCTCTATGGAGCAGAAATTTATTATACCCATGATGTGCTTGAGAAGTTAGAAAAACAGGTGATTCCAAGTCTCAATGGGACACGCTATGCTCTCATTGAGTTTAGTATGGCTACCCCTTACAGGGAAATCCATACTGCCTTGAGCAATGTTCTCATGCTTGGGATAACGCCTGTAGTTGCCCACATTGAACGTTACCATGAATTAGAAAATAACGAAAAACGGGTAAAAGAGTTGATTGACATGGGCTGCTACACTCAAATCAATAGCTCAAGTATTTTAAAACCAAAGTTATTTGGGGATAAATATAAATTTATGAAGAAACGAGCTCGCTATTTCCTAGAGCGTGATTTGGTACATTTTGTGGCGAGCGATATGCACAATTTAGACCAAAGACCGCCTTACATGAAAGAAGCTTATGAGATCGTCTCAAAACAATACGGTGAAAGAAAGGCGAGAGAATTATTTATCGAAAATCCTCGCTTTATCTTGGCAGATCAAATTATTTAGGAGTTGACATGAAAGAAAATAAAGAAATCGGAATTGATGTTGTTCAATTATTTAAAATCCTTTGGAAGAAGAAACTCGCTATCATACTAACTGCGGTTGTGACAGCGTTACTTGCATTTGGCTTGAGTAGTTTTGTGTTGAAACCGGAATATGCTAGTACAACACGAATCTATGTTGTTAGTCGCAATCAATCTGAAAATACAGGGTTGACGAATCAGGATTTGCAGGCAGGTACCTATCTTGTAAAAGACTATAAGGAAATTATCCTTTCGCAAGATGTACTGGAAAAAGTCATTTCAAATCTTAAATTAGAGAAAACAGTTAAAGAACTAACTAAGAAAATTCAGGTGACAGTACCGGTAGATACTCGTATCGTATCGATCGTTGTTAAGGATGATCAACCAGAAGAAGCAAGTCGTATCGCAAATGCTCTTCGTGAAGTGGCAGCTGAAAAAATCATTAAGGTAACTCGTGTATCTGATGTAACAACATTAGAGGAAGCTAGACCAGCAATAACACCATCCTCACCTAATATTCGTCGAAATACTGCGCTTGCTTTCCTAGTAGGTGGAGCAGTGATGGTTGTTGCAGTCGTATTGCTTGAATTATTGGACGATCGTGTCAAACGACCAGAAGATGTCGAAGAAGTCATGCAGGTTGCACTTTTAGGAATTGTTCCAGATTTGGATAAGTTAAAGTAAGGGAGAAAACATGCCAACATTAGAAATCTCAAAAAAGCGTTTAGATTTTGCTAAAAAAGCTGAAGAACACTATAATGCTTTGCGTACCAATATTCAATTGAGTGGTGATAATTTAAAAGTTCTTGCTATTTCATCTGTCAAACCTGGTGAAGGAAAATCGACAACGTCAACTAATATCGCCTGGGCTTTCGCGCGTGCAGGCTATAAAACATTGCTAGTTGATGCGGATATCCGTAATTCAGTTATGTCTGGTGTCTTCAAGTCAAGGGAAAAAATTACTGGGTTAACTGACTTCTTAGCTGGAACTACTGATCTTTCAAATGGTCTCTGTGATACCAATATTGATAACCTATTTGTTATTCAGGCAGGACCGATATCACCTAACCCAACGGCCCTCCTGCAGAGTGAAAATTTCCATACCATGATTGATACCTTGCGTAAGTATTTTGACTATGTCATTGTGGATACTGCACCGATTGGGATGGTTATTGACGCCGCTATCATTACACAAAAATGTGACGCTTCTATCTTGGTTACGGCAGCTGGAGAGACAAAACGACGTGATATCTTAAAGGCAAAGGAACAGTTAGAACAAACAGGAACTCCTTTTTTAGGTGTGGTTCTAAATAAATTCAACACCGAAGTTGAAAAATATGGAGCTTATGGTGGTTATGGAGCCTATGGTTCCTATGGAAATTATGGGAAAAAGAAGTAGGTAGAGTTACCTAGGAGGTAGTTTTGAGAGAAGTATCAAATATTCGAAAACTAGAGATTCTCATAATACAACTGTTTCCAATTTATCTGTTATCGTTTGTATTAGCTAGTCATGAACTTCTGGTATTCCTGATGGTGGTTCACACTATTTCTTACTACATTAGTGCATATAGTAAAAATTTCAAATACCGGACCCTTGCAGAGGAATGTATACAAACGTTAAAATATATACTGGTTTATATTTTCTTATCCTGTATAGTTTTTCCTATTTTAGAACCAAATATACCATATTTATCATTAGCTAATCTATTATGCATTGTGACTGTAAATTCAATTATGCTAATGATTGTCAATATTTGGATTCGTAAGATTTGGAAATATCTATCACTTCAAAAAAAATATACTCAGCGTATCTTGCTAGTGACCACACGTGCACGAGTTGAGAGAGTACTAAAGCAACTGTCTACTTATGAGTATGGCTATGTTTCAGCTGTTTGTATTGTGGATGATGAGCATTTTGAGTCTTCTAATTTGACAATCGTTACGTTGGATAACTTAGTAACCTATGCTACGAGATCAGTAGTAGATCAAGTGGTGATTAATCTTCCAAGTGAAAATTTTTTAATTGCAGATTTTGTTTCTCAATTTGAAATGATGGGCTTGCCAGTAGCTGTTAATATTGCGGCTTTAGAATTTGTAACCAATAGTGAAAAAGCGATTCAACGTTTTGGGAATTCTAGTGTGGTTAATTTTTCAACAACCTTTTATCGTTCTAGTGATGTTGCTTTAAAACGAATGATAGATATAATCGGATCCTTATTTGGTCTAGTGATTTGTGGTATAGTGTCTATTTTTCTTGTTCCTTTGATAAAAAAAGATGGAGGTCCTGCTATTTTTGCCCAGGATAGGGTTGGTAGAAATGGACGTATATTTAAATTTTATAAATTCCGTTCTATGAGAGTAGATGCAGAGGAAATCAAGAAGGATTTGATGAGTCAGAACCAGATGCAGGGTGGGATGTTTAAGATTGAAAATGATCCACGTGTGACAAAGATAGGGTACTTTATTAGAAAGACGAGTCTAGATGAATTGCCACAATTTTGGAATGTTCTAAAAGGCGATATGAGTTTAGTTGGTACTAGACCACCAACCTTAGATGAGTATATGAAGTATACACCCGAACAAAAACGTCGTCTCAGTTTTAAACCTGGAATTACAGGCCTTTGGCAGATTAGTGGTAGAAGTAATATTACAAACTTCGATGATGTAGTAAAATTAGATGTTACTTATTTAGATGGCTGGACAATTTGGAAAGATATTGAGATTTTACTGAAGACAATAAAAGTTGTAGTAATGAAAGATGGAGCGAAATAATTTTTGTTTTATTATAAAATAAAGTAGGAGTGATATGAGAAAAGCAGTTTATATCATTGGTTCAAAAGGGATTCCTGCCAAATATGGAGGGTTTGAAACCTTTGTGGAAAAATTAACCGAATACCAAAAAGACAGCAACATACAATATTATGTTGCTTGTATGCGTGAAAATTCAGCCAAGTCTGGTATCACGGAAGACCGGTTTGAGCATAATGGAGCCATTTGTTTCAATGTTGATGTGCCCAATATCGGACCAGCCCGCGCCATCGCTTACGATATTGCAGCAGTCAACAAGGCTATTGAATTGGCTAAGGAAAACAAGGACGAAGCTCCCATTTTTTACATTCTGGCTTGTCGTATTGGTCCTTTTATTTCAAGAATTAAGAGAAAAATTCGAGCTATTGGGGGCACCTTGCTTGTGAATCCAGATGGCCATGAATGGTTGCGAGCAAAGTGGAGCATGCCAGTTCGTAAGTACTGGAAATTTTCAGAGAAACTCATGGTCAAGCATGCTGATTTACTGGTATGCGATAGCAAAAATATTGAACAATATATTCAGGAGGACTATAAACAGTATCAACCAGAGACCACCTATATTGCCTATGGTACTGATACTGCTCCTTCAAATCTGAAAGCAGAAGACACAAAGGTTCGGAACTGGTATCAGGAAAAAGGAATTAACGAAAATGGTTATTATCTAGTGGTGGGACGATTCGTCCCTGAAAACAACTACGAAACCATGATTCGTGAATTTATCAAGTCCAAGTCCAAGAAGGACTTTGTCCTCATCACAAATGTGGAGCAGAATAAATTTTACGATCAGTTGTTACAGGATACTGGTTTTGATAAAGATCCTAGGGTCAAATTTGTCGGTACAGTCTATGACCAAGAGTTGCTCAAGTACATTCGTGAAAATGCTTTTGCCTATTTCCATGGGCATGAGGTTGGGGGGACAAACCCTTCTCTACTAGAAGCTCTAGCATCAACAAAACTGAATTTGTTGCTAGATGTTGGTTTTAACCGAGAAGTTGGAGAGCAAAGTGCGATTTATTGGAAAAAAGATGAGCTTTCACAAGTAATCGAGAAGGTTGAACAATTCGATGCAAAAATGATTGATGAGTTAGATAGACAATCAAATCAGAGAATTGCGGATGCTTTCACTTGGGAAAAAATTGTTACAGACTACGAGAAAGTATTTAAAGGATAGAAATGCAGAAAATTTTATATCTTCACGCTGGTGCCGAAATGTATGGTGCTGACAAGGTTTTGTTGGAGCTTATTAAGGGGTTGGATAAAGATGCCTTTGAGGCTCATGTCATCTTGCCAAACAACGGTGTCTTAGTGAGTGCATTGGAAAAGGTTGGGGCTAAGGTAAAAGTTATCGATTATCCAATTTTGCGTCGTAAATATTTTAATCCTAAGGGAATTCTTGAGTATTTTGGCTCTTATAATCGTTATTCAAAGCAAATTGCTAAATATGCTAAGGATAATGACATTACTCTTATTCACAACAATACGACTGCGGTACTTGAGGGTATTTATCTCAAACGTAAGTTGAAATTACCTTTGATTTGGCATGTGCATGAAATTATTGTTAAACCAAAAGCAATCTCTGATTTTATCAACTTTTTGATGGGGCGTTATGCGGATACGATTGTGACAGTTTCAAATGCTGTTGCCAACCACGTCAAGCAGTCTCGCTTTGTAAAAAATGACCAAGTTCAAGTCATATATAATGGTGTTGATAATGCCGTCTATCATGAAATGGATGCTAGTGCAGTTCGTGACCAGTTTGGTATTGCACAGGATGCTTTGGTTATCGGAATGGTTGGTCGAGTGAATGCATGGAAAGGTCAAGGCGACTTCTTAGAAGCCGTGACTCCAATCTTAAAAGCTAATCCAAAAGCAGTAGCCTTTCTGGCAGGGAGTGCTTTTGAAGGTGAAGAATGGCGAGTTGATGAGCTAGAGAAGGTTATATCAGACTCACCAGTAGCTGGACAAATCAAACGTATCGATTATTATAGTAAGACAACAGAGCTCTATAATATGTTTGATATCTTTGTCTTGCCAAGTACCAATCCAGATCCTCTACCAACTGTAGTTCTCGAATCAATGGCTTGTGGCAAACCTGTAGTCGGCTACCGTCATGGTGGTGTCTGTGAAATGGTTAAGGAAGATGAAAACGGTCTTCTTGCCACACCAAATCAGCCTGCAGAGTTGTCTAAAACTATTCAAGAATTGGCTGATAACACCGAGAAGAGAGAGCAATTTGGCAAGGCTTCTGTCAAACGCCAAAAAGAACTCTTTTCATTACAAAGTTATATTCGTAATTTCTCAGAGTTATATAAGAAGTACTAATATGAACAGCGAAACACTAAAAAATAAATTAAAACCTATCGTTTATCCAATTATTAATTTTATTCCTAGACGAAGGCTCAAGAATAAAAATTTCACTATCATTAGTGATAATTGTTGGGCTGGGAAAGTTTATCAGGAGTTGGGCTTGCCTTATCAAACACCATTTGTAGGGATGTTTCTCTTTTCGCCTGATTACATCAAAATGCTCAAGAATTTAAAACACTATTTGAGTGGAGACATCCCCTTGAAATTTGTTAAGGAATCAAAATATATCAAAGACTTTGATAATGCTTATCCACTTGCACTTCTTGATGATATTGAACTTCATTTTTTGCATTATGCAGATGAAGAAGAAGCTACTCAAAAATGGAATCGCCGTTTAAAGAGAATGCATTGGGATAATTTGTATTTCAAGTTCAATGATAATGATGCCTGTACCTATGAGTTGATGAAAGAGTTTGAAGAGCTTCCATACAAGAGTAAGGTGATTTTCTCTTCGAAGAATTATAGTGACCTACCTTCGTTGGTCCACTTTAAATCAGCTGAGAAGCAAGGCCATGTGGGTATCGATTTAAAAACTTACCACCGCTATTTTAATGCTGTTACTTGGTTGAATAAGGGTGGGGAGGATTTAACTAAATGAAAAAGATAAGACTAATTATTCCATATTTCGGAAAACTTCCAAAGTTTTTCCCTTATTTTTTGTTGACTGCCAAACGTAATCAAAAGATTGATTTCTTAATTTATACGGATCAAAAGGTTGAGCAATTTGAAATTTTAAATGCTAAAAATATAGAATTTGTAACTCTTTCTTTTGATGAGTTAAGAGAAAAAGTCCAGTCTAAGTTTGATTTTAAAATTTCTCTCAAAACACCTTACAAATTATGTGACTATAGGGTTGCTTACGGGCTTATTTTTGAAAAAGAATTAAAAGAGTATGATTACTGGGGATTTTGTGATACAGATGTCTTACTTGGTGATATTTATCAATTTCTGGAAAAGCATAGCTTTTTTGAGAATGATTATGCTCGATATGGTCTTTTTGGTCACCTCCAAATATTTAAAAATTCACAAGAGGTTAACTATATATTTATGTCTGGCCAAGGTTCAAACTATCGATTGGATTATCAAAATGTCTTCACTAATGAGCAAAGTTTTATTTTTGATGAGGCAAACGGTATCCAAAAGATTTTTGAAAAATGTCATTTCAAACAACTACAAGATAAGTTTTTTGATGATATCGATATTAGTCATTTCTCATTTCGAGAATATGGTGAAAATGAACCTAAACGTTATTATTTTTGGTCAGAAAAGAATGGACTTGAAAGTATTGAAATTAAAGACAATAAGCTAGTCGTTAAACATCCATTATATGCACATTTCCAAAAAAGGACGATTGAATGTCCAGAGTTTGAGGTTGTCGATTCATTTTATGTTATACCTAACCGACTAGTCGTTGGAGATAAAATTTCTATACAAGAGATTGAAAAAGTAACAAATAATAGATTTTATTGGGAATATGTTAAGTCAACATTTTTAAAGAAGTTTAAGAGAGAAAAATGGACATTAGGTTTTATTCGACATAAGTTAAGGATGAAGAGTAAATGAATAATATAGATTTGAGCATTATTATTCCAGTATATAATGTTGAAAATTATTTAAGAAGGGGTCTAGATTCAATACTTTTGCAACCGTCATCAATCACATATGAAATTCTGCTAATTAATGATGGTTCAAGTGATAAAAGTGGTGCAATTTGTGATGAGTACCAAAGTAATTTTTCAAATGTTTTTGTTAGTCACATCGAAAATAACGGAGTGGCAGAAGCTAGGAATTTAGGTATTTCTTTATCGAAGGGAAATTATTTATATTTTATGGATCCGGATGATTTTTTGTCAGATAATTTCTTTGAGAAGATTTCTTCTAATTTAAAACAAAAATGGGATGTTCTTTGTTTTGGCTACAATGAAATTAAAGAAAATGGGAATACGGTATTGTCTTGTCGCCCTCATTTTTATACACATTGTGGTCTTTTTGGAAAGAGTGAATTTAGAAATGAATTTATAGAATTATTCAAAACTGATATGATGTATAATGTTTGGTCAAGAATCTATAACAAGACATTTATTTTAAAGCATGATATTAGGTTTCCTAATAAACAAATAGGAGAAGATACTTTATTCAATTTTCAAGTTTATCGACATTTAAATACTATTCTATTTATTGATTCGACACTCTATAATTATATTGCTGGTAGAAGTGGTTCAGCATTAACCAGTTTTCATCCTAGGAGAATTGAAATTCAATTAGATGAACTTCAAGAATTACATAAATTACTTGAACAGTTCCAATTAGAAGATGCCACATTAATTCAAGAAATTAAGACGAAAATCATTGTAAGCGCAACCTTTCAAATTTCTAATTTAAATATGAGAAGGAAAGATAAGATAGAATTACTGCGATCTATAATTGCTAATAAAGCTTTTTACGATATTTTTTCAGGAAATAGGAATCAAATTATTGGGTCTTATAAGACATTATTAAGGCGGCAAGATATTTCCTCCTTTCTTCGGAGACTATGTATTGATCTTCTTGCAAGAAAAAAATTTCAGATCGTTATATTTATTGAAAAAATGAAAATGAATCCAATCTTACGCAAGATTGCTTTTAAATAATTCTGGCTATAAGCATTAACAGTAAAAAGGATATTATGTTAAAAATTAAATTTGAGAACCTTTTGGTTATTTTTGTACTGACCATAATTACTGGATATGATACTATTATGACTACAATGTTGAATAGGACACTACCTAATATTCCTGTGGTTTTATTAATATGTGTAGTTTTATTATTGATTTTTAGATTTTTATTTATAAAAAAATTTAGTTCATTTTATATTGTATCGAGTATCTTGTTGATACTGACAAGTATTATAGTATTTTTACGTACAGGTGGGACCAATTTTCTTCTTTATTCATTGTTGATTATACTATTGTACCAAGTAGATGTTGATGTAGTTTTGAAAACATATGTGGGTGTATCAGGTACAATTGTTTTGTTAATATTTCTACTCTCAATTTTAGGAGTAGTACCTAATTTACAATTTGCTCAAATTCGCTCATCTAGTTTAGTAGTTAGAAATTCATTTGGTTTCATCTATCCAACTGATTTTGCTTCTCACTGTTTTTACCTATTTATTGCTTGGGGTTATTTGCTTAGAGAAAAATATATATTTATCAGAACGATTGTAGGACTATCTTTAGCATTTTTTATACTAAAATTTTGTGATGCGCGACTAAATGTATTATCTATACTTGCTGCAACTTTGATTTTCATAATCATGTATTACACTAAAGAAAGAAAATATAGAGTATACAGTATAATGCCATATTTTGCTCTTATTTTTTCTGCTTTCATGTTTTATGTTTCCTACTTTTTCACATGGTCTTCTTCGTTCTATGTGAATTTAAATAATCTGTTTAGTATGAGATTGTTTTTAGGTAAAAATGCACTGGATACATATGGTTTACCTTTATTTGGTAAAGCTGGAGTAAAGTTTATTGGCTACGGAGGGACTACTGAGTCGGTTCATAGTTATAACTATGTTGATTCCTCTTATATCCAAATGTTATTTTATTACGGATTAATTCCTGTTGTATTACTAGTATTGATTTATGTGTTTGCTTCAAAAAAAGTTTATAAACAAAAAAAGTTTTTATTTCTAGCCTTGTTATCTCTTATTACAATTAACTGTATGATTGAAGCTTTCTGGATAAGACCAGGATACAATATTTTTATGTTTACTATTTTTGCTAATTTGTATGATGTTCAAAATAAGGAAATAAGAGAATTGTAAAACTATGAAAGTTCTAAAAAATTATGCTTATAATCTTTCTTATCAGCTATTACTCATAATACTGCCTATCATCACAACCCCATACGTTACGAGAGTATTTTCTTCAGATGATTTAGGAACCTATAGCTTCTTCAACTCCATTGTTGCCTATTTTGTTTTGTTAGCTGCTTTAGGAGTAGCCAACTATGGGACAAAGGAGATTTCTGGTAATCGAACAATAATTCGTAAGAATTTTTGGGGAATTTATACTTTACAGCTAGGGGCAGCTATTTGTTCTTTTGTACTGTATGTTTTGTTATGCCTGACTTTACCTGCTATGAAAAATCCTGTGGCCTATATTCTAGGTTTTAGTTTGCTTTCTAAAGCTCTAGATATTTCTTGGTTATTTCAAGGTTTAGAGGATTTTCGAAAGATTACAGTAAGAAATATTACTGTGAAATTAGCTGGTGTTATTTCTATCTTTCTATTCATAAGATCAGTAAACGACCTATATTTATATGTTTTTTTTCTGACGACTTTTGAATTGTTGGGACAATTAAGTATGTGGATACCAGCAAGAGAGTTTATTGGTAAACCATACTTTGATTTAATGTATGCTAAAAGGCATTTGAAGCCAGTCATCTTATTGTTCTTACCTCAGATTGCTATATCGCTTTATGTAACATTAGATAGCACTATGCTTGGAGCTCTTGCTTCAACAAGAGATGTAGGTATTTATGACCAAGCTTTGAAACTTATTAATATTTTATTAACTCTAGTAACTTCATTGGGTAGTGTTATGTTACCACGAGTTTCAAAACTTTTATCCTCAGGAGATCATAAAGCAGTTAACAAGATGCATGAGATGTCATTTCTGATTTATAATTTGGTAATTTTCCCTATTATGGCAGGGATGTTAATCGTAAATGATGATTTTGTAAATTTTTTCCTGGGGCAAGATTTTCAAGAGGCACGTTATGCGATAGCCATTATGATTTTTAGAATGTTCTTTATTGGTTGGACCAATATTATGGGGATTCAAATCTTAATACCTCATAATAAAAATAAAGAATTTATGCTGTCAACAACAATTCCTGCTATTGTTAGTGTAGGATTAAATCTTATCTTGCTTCCAAAGTTGGGCTATATAGGTGCGGCCATTGTGTCTGTTTTAACAGAGGCATTAGTTTGGGGGATACAGTTATTCTATACTCGTTCTTATTTGAGAGAGGTGCCCATTCTAGGTTCATTGATCAAAATTATAATCTCATCTGGAGTTATGTATGGTATTTTGTTGTTTATAAAAAAATTCCTAAATGTATCACCGATGATTAATGTGGGACTGTATGCTGTTCTAGGAGCAATAATTTATGCCAGCTTGATCTTAATCTTAAAGGTAATAAATCCAAATGAGTTAAAACAACAATTATTAAAAAAATAAAGGGGTGTATTATGTACGACTATCTAATCGTTGGTGCTGGTCTGTCTGGAGCAATTTTTGCTTATGAAGCAACCAAGCGTGGAAAAAAAGTAAAAGTTATTGATAAACGTGACCATATTGGTGGGAATATATACTGCGAGAATGTAGAAGGTGTTAATGTTCATAAATATGGTGCCCATATCTTCCATACTTCTAACAAGAAAGTCTGGGATTATGTGAATCAATTTGCTGAATTTAACAACTATATCAACTCACCTGTCGCTAATTACAAGGGCAGTCTTTATAATCTACCTTTCAATATGAATACCTTTTATGCTATGTGGGGGACAAAAACTCCTCAAGAAGTCAAAGATAAGATTGCTGAACAAACAGCACATATGCAGGACGTTGAACCTAAAAACTTGGAAGAACAGGCTATCAAATTGATCGGTCCAGATATTTATGAAAAATTGATTAAAGGATATACTGAAAAGCAATGGGGACGTTCTGCGACAGACCTCCCACCATTTATCATTAAACGTCTACCAGTTCGTTTGACTTTTGATAATAACTACTTCAATGACCGTTACCAAGGAATTCCAATTGGGGGGTACAACGTTATCATCGAAAATATGCTGAAAGATGTAGAAGTAGAACTCGGCGTTGACTTTTTTGCCAATCGTCAAGAATTAGAGACTTCTGCTGAAAAAGTTGTCTTTACAGGGATGATTGACCAATACTTTGATTATAAACATGGTGAGTTAGAATACCGTAGTCTTCGTTTTGAGCATGAAGTTCTAGATGAGGAAAATTATCAAGGAAATGCAGTTGTGAATTATACAGAACGTGAAATTCCTTATACTCGCATTATTGAGCATAAACACTTTGAGTATGGTACTCAGGACAAAACGGTTATTACTCGTGAATACCCAGCTGATTGGAAACGTGGAGATGAACCTTATTATCCAATCAATGATGAGAGAAACAATGCTATGTTTGCTAAATATCAAGAAGAAGCAGCACAGAACGATAAGGTCATTTTCTGTGGACGTTTGGCTGATTATAAATATTACGACATGCATGTGGTCATTGAACGTGCCTTGAATGTTGTAGAAGAAGAGTTTTCACAATGACACAAGAAAAGATTGATATCGTTGTTCTCTGGGTAGATGGAAGTGATCCTAACTTTATTAAGGAAAAACAAAGAGTAACTAGTCAAAAGGAATCGTTAAATGTAGACGCAGATGGTGAACAGCGTTATCGTGAATATGGAATTTTTCAGTATTGGTTTCGTATGATTGAGAGACATGCGCCGTGGGTCAATAATATTTATTTAATTACGAATGGTCAAAAACCTAGTTGGCTGAATCTTAGTCATCCAAAGTTGAGATTTATATCACATAAGGAATTTATTCCAGCATCCTATCTTCCAACTTTTAATTCAGCGGCTATTGAGTTAAATCTTCATAGAATTGAAGGATTGTCTGAGAATTTTATTTATTTTAACGATGACATGTATTTGATAAAAGATGTAAAACCTTCAGATTTCTTCAAAAATAATCAACCGAAGCTTTTAGCAGTTTACGATGCTTTAGTTCCATGGTCGTCGTATACAAACACTTATCATAATAATGTTGAGTTAATTTATCGTCATTTCCCCAAAAAGCAAGCCTTAAAGTCTTCTCCTTGGAAATTTTTTAATTATAGATATGGTACTTTAATAATGAAGAATATCTTATTACTTCCCTGGGGGCCTACAGGATATGTAAATCAGCATCTTCCAGTTCCAATGAAAAAGAGCACTTTAGCTCATCTTTGGGAGATTGAGGAGGAGGTATTAGATAGAACATCACGGAATCAATTCAGAAATTATGGGGTGGATGTGAATCAGTATATTTGTCAGCACTGGCAAATTGAAAGTAATGAGTTTTATCCGATTTCAAAGAATATGGGTGAATCAATTGAGCTAAATCAAATTGATAAGCTGAAGAAGATTTTTGGAAATAAAAAGCGAAAACTACTATGTGTGAATGATAATATTAATATTGATGAAAGAAGTATTATACTTTTCAAAAAATTATTAGAAGAACGCTATCCAGAAAAGTCATCATTTGAAAAATGAAAGGTAAAATATGAGATACTACTTAAAAGAAGAATTTTTAAATGATATTAATCAGAAAAATGCTGGGAACAAAGCACGTAATGATGTTGAAACTGTGTTGAATGAGTTGGGATATATCCCTTTAAGAGTATTGGTTGATGATTGGTATAAAATGAATGTACTCAAGGCACAAATACATAAGTATCAAGCATTATCAAATGCATTTAAACTTTTAAAAAGAGGCGATGAGATTGTTATACAATTTCCATTATTACATCATTCTTTACTGTTTAGTAATTTACTAAAATCCCTTAGAAAAAAAGGAGTTAAAACCTATTTTCTGATTCATGATTTAGAAACTTTACGTTTTGTAAATGCTGAAACATTACCTTTTAGAATGAAATTACGTATGAAAATTACGGAGGGATCTTCTCTACATAATGTAAATGGTATTATTGCTCATAATGAAGTAATGAAAGGCGTATTGGTTAATAAAGGAATTCGGGGAGAAAAAATTACTAATTTAGAAATCTTTGATTATTTAATTCCAGATTTTATAGAAAAAACTAGTTTAAGAAAAGAACAACCAATAATTGTTGCAGGAAATTTATCACAAGATAAAGCAGCATATCTATACTCATTACCTATAGAACCACAATTTAATTTATATGGTGTTGGGTTTGATGAGTCTAGGAAGTTATCTAATGAAACCTACTTTGGTTCATTTCTTCCAGATGAACTTCCATCAGTATTGGAAGGAAGTTTTGGTTTAGTTTGGGATGGTGACAGTTCTGAGACTTGTAGTGGATTTTTTGGAGAGTATCTACGCTATAACAATTCTCATAAAGCGTCACTTTATTTGGCTTCTGGTTTCCCTATCATTGTTTGGAAGGAATCTGCTTTGTCTCATTTTGTCTTAAAGAATAATTGTGGTATCACAGTTGATTCTTTGTTTGACATACAAGAAACAATCAATAATATTTCGGAAGAAGAATATCAAGAGTTAGTAGAAAATGCACAAAAGGTAGGAAATAATATAAGATCAGGATATTATTTGAAAACAGCTTTAGAGAAACTAACTAAATAATTAGTTTAAATTCACTAAGTAATGTATCATTTGTCTCTGATTACTAATTAGAAAAATTCTAATTTAATATAGAAAGGTAGTTCGATTATGAAAGGTATTATCCTTGCAGGAGGTTCAGGAACTCGCTTGTATCCTTTGACTCGTGCTATATCCAAACAACTGATGCCGGTTTATGATAAACCCATGATTTATTATCCTCTATCGACACTCATGTTAGCTGGTATCAAAGATATTTTAATTATCTCTACTCCTCATGATTTACCTCGTTTTAAAGAGCTGCTTCAAGATGGTTCGGAGTTGGGAATTAATCTTTCTTATGCGGAACAACCTAGTCCAGATGGTTTGGCCCAGGCCTTCATTATCGGTGAAAAATTTATTGGAAATGACAGTGTCGCCCTAATTTTAGGAGATAATATTTACTATGGTCCTGGTCTATCTAAAATGCTTCAGAAGGCTGCTAATAAGGAGAAAGGTGCAACTGTTTTTGGATATCAAGTTAAGGATCCTGAAAGATTTGGTGTTGTGGAATTTGATGAGGAGATGAATGCTGTTTCTATTGAGGAAAAACCAGAACATCCTCGTTCCAATTATGCAGTGACCGGCCTTTATTTCTATGATAATGATGTTGTAGAAATTTCAAAAAATATTAAACCAAGCCCTCGTGGTGAATTGGAAATTACAGACGTAAACAAAGCATATCTAGAACGTGGAGACTTATCAGTTGAGCTAATGGGGCGTGGTTTTGCTTGGTTAGATACTGGAACTCATGAAAGTTTATTAGAGGCGTCACAGTACATTGAGACAGTGCAACGGATGCAAAATGTTCAAGTGGCAAACTTAGAAGAGATTGCTTATCGTATGGGTTATATCAGCCGTGAGGATGTATTAAAGTTGGCGCAACCTCTTAAGAAAAATGAATACGGACAATATTTGCTCCGTTTGATTGGAGAAGCATAGATGACAGATAATTTTTTCGGTAAGGCGCTTGCGGTTCGTAAGGTCGAAGCTATTCCAGGTATGTTAGAATTTGATATCCCTGTTCATGGTGATAATCGTGGCTGGTTCAAAGAAAATTTCCAAAAGGAAAAAATGCTCCCTCTTGGTTTCCCAGAGTATTTCTTTACAGAAGGAAAATTACAAAACAATGTATCCTTCTCACGTAAAAATGTTCTCCGTGGTTTACACGCAGAACCTTGGGATAAGTACATTTCTGTAGCAGATGGTGGGAAGGTTCTGGGTTCTTGGGTTGATCTACGCGAGGGCGAAACTTTCGGAAATACCTATCAAACAGTAATTGATGCAAGTAAGGGTATCTTTGTTCCCCGTGGTGTGGCTAATGGATTTCAGGTTCTATCAGATACAGTCTCTTATAGCTATCTGGTCAACGATTATTGGGCATTAGATTTGAAACCTAAATATGCCTTTGTCAATTATGCAGATCCAGAATTAGGAATTGAGTGGGCCAATCTTGCTGAAGCAGAGGTTTCAGAGGCAGATAAAAATCATCCACTACTTAAGGATGTAAAACCTTTGAAAAAAGAAGATTTGTAAAAAAGGAAAGACTATGACTGAATACAAAAAAATTATCGTGACAGGTGGAGCAGGTTTTATCGGTTCTAACTTTGTTCATTATGTTTACAAGAACTTTCCAGATGTTCACGTGACAGTATTAGACAAGTTGACTTATGCTGGAAATCGCTCTAATATTGAAGAAATTTTAGGTGATCGTGTTGAGTTGGTTGTTGGAGATATTGCTGATGCGGAGTTGGTAGACAAGTTGGCTGTTCAAGCAGATGCTATCGTTCATTATGCAGCGGAAAGTCACAATGACAATTCACTGAATGATCCATCACCGTTTATACATACTAACTTCATCGGAACCTATACTCTTTTGGAAGCAGCTCGCAAATATAATATTCGCTTCCACCATGTATCGACAGATGAAGTTTATGGGGATCTCCCTCTCCGTGAGGATTTGCCAGGACATGGTGAAGGTCCAGGTGAGAAATTTACTGCTGATACCAAATACAATCCTAGCTCTCCATACTCATCAACCAAGGCCGCTTCAGACTTGATTGTAAAAGCCTGGGTACGATCATTTGGTGTCAAGGCAACGATTTCTAACTGTTCAAATAACTACGGTCCTTATCAACACATTGAAAAATTCATCCCACGTCAGATTACCAACATCCTAAGTGGAATTAAGCCAAAACTTTATGGTGAAGGTAAGAATGTTCGTGACTGGATTCATACCAATGACCATTCTTCGGGAGTTTGGACAATCTTGACAAAAGGTCAAATCGGTGAAACTTACTTAATCGGGGCTGATGGTGAGAAGAACAACAAGGAAGTTTTGGAACTTATCCTTAAGGAAATGGGCCAAGATGCAGATGCCTATGATCATGTAACTGACCGTGCAGGACATGACCTCCGCTATGCCATCGATGCCAGCAAACTTCGTGATGAACTAGGATGGAAACCAGAGTTTACTAACTTTGAAGCAGGTCTCAAAGAGACCATCAAGTGGTACACAGACAACCAAGACTGGTGGAAAGCAGAGAAAGAAGCTGTTGAAGCCAATTATGCTAAGACTCAGGAGATTATTACAGTATAAAAAGCAGGAAATCGCTGCTTTTTATTGCTATATTGGGAAGAGTTATAAAATTGAAAGGTATAGAGATGATTTTAATTACAGGATCAAAAGGTCAATTAGGAACTGAACTTCGTTACTTATTGGATGAGCGTAATGAAGAATACGTAGCAGTAGATGTGGCTGAGATGGATATTACAAATGAAGAAATGGTTGAGAAAGTTTTCGAAGAAGTTAAACCGACTTTAGTATACCACTGTGCTGCCTACACCGCTGTTGATGCAGCAGAGGATGAAGGGAAAGAATTAGACTTTGCTATCAATGTTACGGGGACAGAAAATGTCGCAAAAGCATCTGAAAAGCATGGTGCAACCCTAGTTTATATTTCCACCGACTATGTCTTTGACGGTAAGAAACCAGTTGGAGAAGAGTGGGAAGTTGATGATCGACCAGATCCACAGACAGAATATGGACGTACAAAGCGCATGGGAGAAGAGTTAGTTGAGAAGTATGTGTCTAATTTCTATATTATCCGTACTGCCTGGGTATTTGGAAATTACGGTAAAAACTTTGTTTTTACGATGCAAAACCTTGCGAAAACTCATAAGACATTAACGGTTGTAAATGACCAGCATGGTCGCCCAACTTGGACTCGTACCTTGGCTGAATTTATGACTTATCTAGCTGAAAATTGCAAGGAATTTGGTTACTATCATTTATCGAATGACGCAACAGAAGACACAACTTGGTATGATTTTGCAGTTGAAATTTTGAAAGATACAGATGTGGAAATCAAGCCAGTAGATTCAAGTCAATTTCCAGCAAAAGCTAAACGTCCGTTAAACTCAACAATGAGTCTGGCTAAAGCTAAAGCTACTGGATTTGTTATTCCAACTTGGCAAGATGCCTTGAAAGAATTTTATAAACAAGAAGTAAAAAGTGATATTAACTAATTTGAATCCTGGTCGTTAATGAACTCCCCACGAAAATAATAGATATAATATTCTCATGACAACAGCTTTGCAGTGTGTAAGAAATGAGTTAGATTAAAGAATTAAAACTGTTTCTCAGATGCTATTTTCAAATATGATTAATAATTCCTTGACTACCTAATGTAGTTGAGGTTTTTTGATATTATTCATATTTTTGCAAAACTGTTGTTTAAAAAATAATTTTCTAAAATTCAGAAAATTCTATTGACAGGACTTTAAAAAGGGTCTATAATGGATAGAAAAACAAAGGAGAATACTATGAAAACAAGGAAAGTATTGGCTCTTGCGGGAGTCACTTTATTAGCTACAGGTGTCTTAGCGGCTTGTTCTGGTGGTTCTGCTACTAAAGGAGAGCAGACTTTTGCATTTACCTACGAGACAGACCCAGATAATCTCAACTACTTAACAACTGGTAAGGCAGCGACTGCTGACATTACTAGTAATGTAATTGATGGATTGCTTGAAAATGATAAATACGGGAACCTTATTCCCTCAATGGCAGAGGATTGGTCAGTTTCTAAGGATGGCTTGACTTACACTTATAAGATTCGTCAGGATGCCAAGTGGTACACATCTGAGGGAGAAGAGTATGCTCCTGTTAAGGCTCAGGACTTTGTGACAGGTCTTAAATATGCGACAGATAAGAAATCAGAAGCCCTATACTTGGTACAGGATTCAATCAAAGGTTTGGATGCATACGCTAAAGGGGAAAATAAAGATTTCTCTCAAGTTGGGATTAAAGCTCTTGATGATCAAACAGTCCAATACACTTTGAACAAACCTGAAAGTTTTTGGAATTCTAAAACAACTATGGGTGTCTTAGCGCCAGTCAATGAAGAGTTTTTGAACTCAAAAGGGGATGATTTTGCAAAAGCAACAGATCCAAGCAGTATCTTGTATAATGGTCCTTATTTGTTGAAATCCATTGTAACCAAATCTACTGTTGAATTTGCAAAAAATCCTAATTACTGGGATAAAGACAATGTCCATATTGACAAAGTTAAATTGTCATTCTGGGATGGTCAAGATACTAGTAAACCTGCAGAAAACTTTAAAGATGGTAGCCTTTCAGCAGCTCGTCTCTATCCAACAAGTGCAAGTTTCGCAGAACTTGAGAAAGAGATGAAGGACAACATTGTCTATACGCAACAGGACTCTACGACTTATGTAGTAGGAACAAACATTGACCGTCAGTCCTATAAATATACCTCTAAGACTAGTGAAGAACAAAAAACTTCAACTAAAAAGGCTTTGTTAAACAAGGATTTCCGTCAGGCTATTGCCTTTGGATTTGACCGGACAGCTTATGCTTCTCAGCTAAATGGACAAACTGGAGCAAGCAAAATCTTACGTAATATCTTTGTTCCACCAACATTTGTTCAAGCAGATGGAAAAAACTTTGGTGATATGGTCAAAGAAAAATTGGTGACTTACGGGGATGAATGGAAGGATGTCAACCTTGCTGATGCTCAAGACGGTCTGTACAATCCTGAAAAAGCTAAAGCAGAATTTGCTAAGGCTAAGACTGCTCTTCAGGCAGAAGGAGTACAGTTCCCAATTCACCTAGATATGCCTGTTGATCAGACAGCAACTACAAAAGTTCAACGTGTCCAATCTATGAAACAATCCTTGGAAGCGACTTTAGGATCTGATAATGTGGTTATTGATATTCAACAATTACAAAAAGATGACCTATTGAATGTTACTTTATTTGCACAAACTGCTGCTGGTGAGGATTGGGATCTTTCTGATAACGTTGGATGGGGACCAGACTTCTCAGATCCATCAACTTATCTTGACATCATCAAGCCTTCTGTAGGGGAAAATACGAGAACTTATCTAGGATTTGATTCAGGAAAAGACAATGAGGCGGCTAAGAAGGTTGGTCTCAATGATTATGATAAAATGGTCAATGAAGCAGGGGAAGAAACTACAGATGTTACAAAACGTTATAACAAGTATGCCGAAGCTCAAGCTTGGTTGACAGATAGTGCCTTAGTCATCCCAACAACTTCTAAAACTGGTCGTCCAATCTTGTCTAAGATGGTACCATTTACGATGCCGTTTGCCTTCTCTGGTAACAAGGGGACAAGCGATCCGCTCCTATACAAATACTTGGAACTTCAAGACAAGGCAGTCACTGTGGATGAATACCAAAAAGCTCAAGATAAATGGATGAAAGAAAAAGAAGAATCCAATAAAAAAGCGCAAGAAGAACTTGCAAAACATGTGAAATAAGATAAAAAGAAGTTAGTTATTCGCTAACTTCTTTTGGTTTATCGAAAACGAATTGAAACCTATCCTCACTTTCAAAGATTATCAAGCTAATTTTTTTGTAGAAAAAATCCTGAGTTTTTATTCTCAGGATTTTCTTTCATCTCACTGTTGTGGTTGTTGAACTTGTGGATTTTGTGGCGTTGGTTGTACTGGTTGTGTCGGTTGACCAGCCTGGCCAGCTTGTCCTTGATTAGGATCAGTTGCTGGAGCATTATTGGGTTGTTGACCAACTGTCGTACTTGCCTGTGTAGTTGAACTTTCAGCTGTTGTGCTTGGAGTTTCTACTGTTTGTGTTTGTTGTGTAGCTGGATTATTCCAAGTGTTCTTAGCACTATTTTGGAAGACGAATTCTCCATTTCGGAATAGGCCGTCTGGCATCGTCCAATCTCCAGGTTGGTCATCTTCTGATAGATACGATATCATTGAGCGATAAACCTTAGCAGCAACTAGGAAACCATCTCCAACGATTGGAGTTAAACGATTTGAGTAACCAGTCCATACAGCCATAGAATACTTACGAGTATAACCTACAAACATTTCATCTGGAGCTACGTAGCCAGTGTTCTTGATATACTTTTCAATTTCGTCGTCAGTATAGTTAGAAGTACCTGTCTTACCTGCTTGTGGAAGCCATGGTAGGTAAGCACCACGTCCGGTTCCGTAAGCTAAAACAGTTTTCATCATTTCGGTCATCATATAGGCAGTAGTTTCTTTCATAGCTCGTGTACCAGCATCAGAAAATTCTTTTTCACTACCATCACTGAAGACGATTTTATTGATATACATTGGTTTGTGGTAAATACCACCATTAGAAAAGGCGGCATAAGCAGCAGCCATTTTTTCACTACTTGCACCGTACTGTTTGTTGGATTCAGTTGTGTTACTTGAAATGGCGTTTGCATAATGCATGCTTGGATAGTCGATACCAAGACCATTAAGGAAGGTTTTAGCTCTATCTAGACCGACCTTATTCAAAGTCTCAACGGCTGTGACATTTCGTGATTGTTGAAGAGCATACTGGATTGTAATGTTTCCAAAGTAGACATGATCCCAGTTGTAGAGTGGAGTATCAGTGCCAGGATAGTTATAAGGAACATCATGTACAATAGACGCAGTAGAGTCATAGACTCCATATTCTAAAGCGGGAGCATAGTCAGTGATTGGTTTCATAGAAGAACCCCAGTCACGATTGGTCTCCACAGCCTGGTTGGTGCCGAATGAAACATTACTTGCTTGATGACGGGCACCTAACTGAGCAATGACTTTACCATTTGTTACATCAACGATAGTGGAAGCTACTTGAAGTTCATCATCTGGATAAGCAACGTACTCATCTGTATTGTAAACATCCCAAAGTCTCTGTTGAACATTTTTGTCGACATTAGTATAGACTTCCATACCTGTGGTAAGAAGGTTGTAGCCCGTTTCTTGTTCGACTTGGTCGATTACTTCTTTGAGGTAGTTGTCCATATAGGCAGGGTAACTATTGGCTGACTTCAAGCTTTGAAGTCCATCAGTGATAGGCGTATTAATAGCTTTTTCGTAATCTTCTGCACTGATATATTTCTGTCCCTTCATTTCTGAAAGTACTAAGTTCCGACGCTCTAGAGCAGCTTCTGGGTGGGAATATGGATCATATTGGTTTGGGGCTTGAGGAATTCCGGCTAGGAGTGCTAACTGTGGTAAGCTTAAATCCTTCAAGTCTTTTCCATAGTAATTTTCGGCTGCGGTTTGCATTCCATAGTTACCGTTAGACATGTAGACTTTGTTGATGTAGTAGGTCAGGATTTCTTGCTTGGTTGCTTTTTGTTCTAGTTGAACGGCCAGCCAAGCTTCTTGGGCTTTACGTGACAAGGTTTGGTCAGCAGTTGAAGTAGAGAAATAAGTTAATTTAATTAATTGCTGAGTCAAGGTCGAAGCCCCTTGTAGCCCTCCTTTCCCTTGGAGGTTTCTCAATGCTGCCCCCATGATACGAATGGTATCAACACCTCTATGATCAAAGAAACGGTGGTCTTCGATTGAGACGATAGCTTTAACCAAATCAGTGGGAATTTCATTGGCTTGAGCATTTACGCGACGTTCAGAACCAAGGTCAGCAATCAGTTCGTTCTTATTGTCATAAATCTTGCTAGAAGTTGTCGCGACTAGTTTACTTTCAGATAAGGCTGGAGCCTTGCTAACAAAGTAGAGGAAGACACCACCACCTAATAGAAATAAAGCGATAAATAAGGTAAGGAATGTAATTCCCATATACTTTAAAAATCGCAGAATAATTTGTTTATTCATCTTGTTTTACCACCTAGTAAATGTTCTTTGATAATATCGAGATAGGGAATTTGAGGGAAAGCTCCTTGCTTTACTAAATATCCGTATTCTTGAATATATCCAAGTGGCATTGATTTCTGCCCCTTATCTTGATGATAAAAGCGAATTAAATCAAGTGCCGGCAACAAATAAGTTTCTTGTTGAGAAGAAAAATGAAGCAGTACGAAGCAAATGCCCTGCTGTTCTAGAACTTGTTCCATATGTTGAATCTGGTGAAGATGGAAGTTCTTCATTGGGATAGCATTTTTTTGCCGCGTTTCTTTAGCTTCAAAGTCAATGTAATATCCTCTATACACGCCAGAGTAATCTGTTGTGGAAGCTTGTCTAAAATAGGCTTCTACAATTTTGGCCCGACTACGTTGAGGATAGTCTACTCGAACGATCTGAACAGGCGTTGGCTTTTTATGGATAACTGCCATGCCATGCGTTAGATAGTAGTCGTTGGTAGCGTTAATCATCTTTTCAAAAGTCATTCCTCTATTTGCGAAATTTTTTGGTTGAGAAATGGATGTTTGGCTTTTTTTCGATGAAATTTTATGAGGATAGTTGACCATATTTCTCCTTATTGGTACAATAACATCACTCTATTATACCATAAAAATAGAAAGAAAGGTGTAAAAATGACTACAGCTTTAATTATGGGATATTCTAACTTTGACTTGGGTTTATTTAATGAAAAAGATATCAGATTAAAAATCATAAAGAAAGCCATTCGCCGTGATTTAGAAAGTTTAGCAGAAGAAGGGATTAAATGGCTGGTTTTTACAGGAAACTTGGGATTTGAATCCTGGGTGCTAGATGTCGCAAATGAAATGAAAGAAGAATATGATTTCAGCCTAGCGACCATTTTTGATTTTGAAACACACGGGGAAAATTGGAATGAAGCGAATCAGCTTAAACTTAACCAATTTAAGCAGGTCGATTTTGTCAAATATGCCTATCCTAAATATGAACACATGGGGCAACTACGAGACTACCAACGATTTTTGCTGGAAAATACTGACTTAGCTTATTTTTTCTATGACCCAGAAAATGAAACCAAATTAAAATTTATGGACAATTTGATGAAAAATCAGGCAGGTTATCGCATAAAAAGGTTAACGTTTGAAGACTTAAATGAGCTAGCAGAAAATTTTTCTGAAAAGTAAGCCTTTGACCTTGATTTTTGTTTGCCTTTTTTTATATAATAATACTATTAGAAACCGAGAATGGAGAGAGAGATGGCAAGTATTATTTTTTCAGCGAAAGATATTTTCGAGCAAGAGTTTGGACGTGAAGTCCGTGGGTATAGTAAGGTTGAAGTTGATGAATTTTTGGACGATGTCATCAAGGACTATGAAACTTATGCTGCTTTAGTCAAGTCTCTCCGTCAAGAAATTGCAGAGTTGAAGGAAGAATTGTCTCGCAAACCTGAATCTGCACCGGTTCAAGCAGAACCACTTGAAATGACAGCTACAACTTCTATGACGAATTTTGACATTTTGAAACGTCTAAATCGTCTTGAGAAAGAAGTGTTTGGCAAACAAATTTTGGATAACTCTGATTTGTAAGAGATTATTTGAAAAGTGCAATTTTTGGATAATCGCGTGAGGAGAATTTCTTTTCATGAGGAAAGTCCATGCTAGCACAGGCTGTGATGCCTGTAGTGTTTGTGCTAGGCGAAACCATAAGCCTAGGGACGAGAAATCGTTACGGCAGTTGAAATGGCTAAGTCCTTGGATAGGCCAGAGTAGACTTGAAAGTGCCACAGTGACGGAGTCTTTCTGGAAACGGAGAGAGTGGAACGCGGTAAACCCCTCAAGCTAGCAACCCAAATTTCGGTCGGGGCATGGAGTACGCGGAAACGAACGTAGTACTCTGATTGCTATCAGCTGTAGGCTGTTAGTGGTAGACAGATGATTATCGAAGGAAGTGATCCTAGTCACTTCTGGAACAAAACATGGCTTATAGAAAATTGCATATAGGTTGGGGCTGAGAAATTTTCTCAACCTCATTTTTTAAAGTGGACATATAGAAAGGTCTTATAAGACTGAAAATGAAAAAAGAATTTAATTTAATCGCGACCGCTGCGGC
>NZ_JVLX01000039.1:0-25034 GCF_001070815.1 Streptococcus pseudopneumoniae
TATACGGCAAGGCGACGTTGACGTGGTTTGAATTTGATTTTCGAAGAGTATAAACTCATCTGATAACAACTATCTTACCCCAATCCCCAAATAAAAACTGGACTTCCTCCCCAAATGCGCCTATCTCCCTCCCAAATGCACTTTTAGGATAAAAAAATAGGCAGAACAAACGTCATGCCTACTAAAAATATGGTATGAAAGGAAATTGATTTTTTACTGACACCCTAGGCAAGCTTGGAACAAATAAACCATTGATAGTAAACTTTACGACATCCTATTTAAAGTTACTTCAATTTTTAATGTCCCTGCTATTTCTAAGCCACCTTTGGTATGATCTATTCATAGTCAGAATAGATAACACTGTTCTAAATTACGATTCATAGTTTTTCTTACATCCTTTGTATCAAATTATTAAATTTAACGTCTGCTTCCTAGATGACGACCGTACATATAGGTAACGACTCCTAAAACACCCCAAGCGATAGCTGTAGAAGCAGTAACAACGATGCCTCCCTCAGTAAGAGCCAAATCTGCTTCTGCCATGATCTCAAATTTTTCTTCTAATTTTTTCATATCCCACCTACTCCTTTAAATATATTAACCAAACGTACGAGATAACCAATAACCAGCTACCCCAGCTCCACCTGCAGCAAGTAATGAGCCTCCGATAACAATCAATAAACCCACTCCGCCTTGTACTTGCTCTAATTCATTTTGCTTTACGATTTCAAATTGATTCAAATTTTGCATGATATACTCCTTTTTAAATAATACTAGCTAATCCAATAGCTACTCCTACTAATAAACCCACTATTCCTGAGGCTGATATAATAATAGCCGCACATTCGTTTGAAAGCTTCATTTATTCTCTCTTTATCTCTTGTTTCGACTAATTCCAATAGCTACACCTGCACTCAAACCTGCAAATGCTGAACCTGCAATAATACTAGCTGCTACTGCTATCGGAATAATTCCTCCATCCACATTCATCAACTCTTCTTCTGTAAGAGCTACAAAGTTCTGTTCCATTTTGTCAAAATTTGTCATCCTTTTCTCCTCTTGTTCTATTTTTTCTAAATCTTATCTTCTAAAAAATGGGGTTCCAATAAATACACTACGTAACAATAGACCTGTAATTAGACCCCCTTGATAACTTTCCTTGCTACCACCCACCAGCAAAGCTAAGTCGCTTTCCTTTAGTACTTCAATAGTATACTCGTTAGTCATTTCATTCATCGCTTATCCTCCTAAAAACCTAAACCTCTACGAAATCCAATGTACCAATCTGCAAGGGTCTTCGTCCAATTTTCTCCACCTTGAATATCGGTCAATTCTTCCGACGTTAGCTCAACAAATCCATAGTAATGTTCTTTCATTATTTTATTCCTTTCTTTTTCTTCTCACTTATTTATTCGAAAAATAATCCGAAAATACACAACTAAATTAAATTTTATTTAAAAAATAACTCAGTGAACCATGGGTAGAACATTGATATAAACATGAACTAGGCTCCTTTCCTTTTTCCTCTTACCTATCTATTCGAAAAAGAAGTCAAAAAAATAAGAATATCAGAAAATTTTCCGACATTCTTATTGATAAACTCATCCAAGTCTAACAGATATTAGACATTGAGATGTTTTTTAAGGGTTCTTCTGGCTGTTCGTGATACGGGGAAATGCAAGCCTTCTAACAAGGTCACTTCTGTGGCAGTCATCTCTTCAATTGCCTGTAAACTGACTAAAGTATTGCGATTGGCATAGACAAAGTAATCTTTTTCAGCCTTGGCAGCGATATCCTTGAGACTGCCATAAATGGTCTTGATAGAGTGATTGGCATAATAGACCTTGATACGGTGGGATTCCACTGAGGTTTCAAAGGCTAAAATCTCATGGTAGGGCAGAGTAAAGCCCCGTCTTCCCTCAAAACTATAGGTGAAGAGACGCATATTTTCCCTCTTGTCCACTGCCAGTACATAGTCCAGACAGCGCTCCAGCTGATGACGGTAATCTTCCTCTGGTTGATCCTTAGAAATAAAATCCAAGGCAGACAAGTGATAGCGAAAAGCTAGAGGCAAGGCCTCCGAGTGCGTGGACACAAAGACAATGCTTGTAAAAGGATCCCGCTCCCGAACCTGTTGAGCAACCTGAAAACCCCGTTCACGCTCTCCATCAATCTCTAAATCTAATAAATAGAGCTGATAATGATCAAAATACTGAGAATACTTTTCAACATCCCCATAGTTTTTGGCAATATCAATTTCCAATCTTAAATTGCGAGAGCGACCGATATCCAGCAAAGTCTGCTCTATCCGTCCTTGCTGGACTCTATCGTCTTCCAAAACTAAAATTCTCATTCCTCTCCCCCTCGTTTCTCATCCTTAAATGGCAATTCTAAATCTTGTCTAAAGGTCGTTTCTCCTAGCTGGGTATCTAAGTTCAAATCATAATGAAAAACCATATCCTCCAAGGTTGCTAAGCCCAGTCCACTATGGTTACCCTTGGTAGAGTAACCCTTTTGACTGAGAATGCTGGGATTCAGTTCTTCTTTCTTACGAGTGTTTTCAATGATAAAACGGACACTCCTATCACCTGCCAACAAAGCAACCCGAATCTGCGGATTTTCCGCCTCATTCGCTGCTTCTAAAGCATTTGTCGTGAGGATAGAAAGGATACGGATAGCCTCCAACATAGGTAATGCCAGCTCTTCTACGACCCCCACCGTCTCCAAACTAAAATGAATTCCCTGATTATCTGCCACAATCATGGCTTTTGCCAAGGTATTGCGAATAGCTATATCATGGATATTATGAAGATTAAAGGCTGTGTAATCCGCCTTTCTCAGCTTTTCATTGGTCTTTAGAAAGACATCTTGATAAATGGTAGACACCTCAGCCATATCTTGATTAGCTATAGCAGGCTCCATACTAGCGACAATTCCTGCAAAATCATGACGAAAACCTCGAACCTCATCATAGAGATGACCCAGCTTGTCCACCATCCCTTGCAAGGAACGATTTTCATCTTCCTGTCTCTGAATGGTCTGCTCATCACGATAAACCTGCTCCAAATGCTTAATGTAAAAGAGCCAAGAGAAAAAGAGAATGAAAATCAGGAGAGAAATGGTCGTATCAAAACGAACGTAGAAAGGATTACATCCCCCAGACATGATGGATGAAAACAGTCTGAAACCAAACAATAAGAATAAAATCCACATACTTTTCATCACTAACGATTGAAATTTATCTAAAAATAATATATTGAAATCAATTCCCCATCGTCTTAAAATGACAACAGACAAAAACAACGAAATCAAACTAAATACAGAATTAAATCCACTGTGTAAAAAATCAGATAGTTCAGAGTAGTCAAATATCAATCGTATTATAAATGTCAAAATCAAATATCGAATACTTTGATAAAACACAAATAGATAGAGGGCAAGAAAGAGAGCTTCCTTCTTCTTTTTCTTTAACACAATCAAAAATATTATATAAAAGAATAATAAATTAGCAATATGAGAGAAACTCGGAAAAACGAAGGTAGCAGCTAGATGTAAAACTACCAAAAGAAATATAGAACGTTTGTCATAAAATGATTTAGATAGTTGACCACCCAGATAAATCGGAGGAGCTAGTATATTGATTAAAATCAATATGAAACATAAAAATTCAAGAAATATAATCATAAATCTGTTTAGTTAACACATTTTAATCAAAATACTATCTTGGCTCTGGGCGTAGATGTAGCCAATGGTAAATATCTTCAAAAATCCCTCCACCATTCACTTCCTCCAAAACCTCTGGAGTTAACTCTTCAAATTGTTCTAATTCTACAAATGTATTTTTCATTTCCATGACAGACTCCTTTTCATTATTTCATAGATAACTCTATCCCCTGTTCCATCTACAAAAGGCTTTAGTTTCCTTTTAAAATACAAGAAATCTAAAGCCTCCTGAAAATGGTATATTGGTTAGAGTGTTAACAATTAGTTGTGAAGATGTTATTTTTATTTAACCACGACCACTTTATAATATTCGTTTGAGTGTGGAGATTCAATCTTAATTTTTTCACCATATAAACCATCAATTTCTTTATCAAGATAATCTGAAACTCCTGATGGCAAGCGTTTCATCTTAAGAATTTCACCAGATTGATCCGCATAGGCTAGGAAGTGATAGTGGGTTGTAGCCATACCATCATCAATTAATACAAAGTAACCTGTTTTGAGCTTACCTTGCTCATTTTCTAAATAGTATAGTTTATTGTTATTGATTGTAAAGTGGGTAGCTCCAAGACGAAGTCGTGCACCTGGATTTTCTAAATAGACATCATTGCCAACTTTTTTAATCTCTGAATAGGTTGTCATTGCTGGGATATTAACCACACGATGTCCATTTTCATCAAAGTAGTAGCGATTTGGTAAGTTTTGGAAGTTCTGTACAACTGACTTAGGATCAATTTCTTGTCCTTCTTCTTTATTATCCACTAGAGCTAAGGTAGTATTTGCAACCTCATCCCCATATTTATTAGAAAACTTCTTGAACTCTGGTCTGATATACCAAGCATTTTTTTCAATAATAACATCGTCACCTTTAGCATTTAGCAAATATTCTTGCCCATCTCCAAGTTTGACAATATCATGAATACTGTATCCAGCATCTTTTCTATTTGCTAGATAGCCATCCTTACCAATGACATAACTTTCCCCATCACTGGCTGGAACAGCTCTATCTGCGACCATAGCACCTGATTTTTCAAAGTAAGACCATTTACCATTTGGAGTCGCCCATCCTGTTGCCATAGCGCCACTGTCTTTGAGATAGTACCAAGTAGATCCTTCTTTGTACCAACCTGTACGCATGGCACCACTATTAGCTAGTGAGTACCATGTGTTACCTTCCTTGTACCAGCCTGTGCGCATAGCACCACTATCTGCTAGAGAATACCAAGTATTGCCGTCTTTGAGCCAGCCTGTCTGCATTTTACCAGTGCTGTCAAAGTGATACCATGAGCCAGCATTTTGTACCCATTTATCCTTAGCTAGACTGCCATCTTGTGAAAGATTCCAGTCAGCACCATTTTTAACCCAAGTATCTGCAGCCTGTGCTTGGTTGATAGACAAAAGCAGACCAGCACCTACAAGCAGACCAAGAGTGAGTAGTTTAGATTTTTTCATAGCCATTTCCTCCTTTATTGAATAACTATAGGAGGGTTTCCCCTCTTTATTTAGCTATATTCTAATACTTTTCATAATCAAAGTCAATAATATTGTGAAAGATTAGACAATATTACCAATATCTACGAATTGTATTTTGAGTAATACCGTATTGATCCATATAAGAAACATATTGACCTGGATACGGAGCATGAACTACCTTTCCACCACCAACATAAATACCTACATGGTCATTTGTCTCTTCACTATTATACAAAATCAAATCTCCAGCTTGTTGAGAACCATTACTTACATAGCTTCCTCCTGTTGCTTGACCATAGGTCACTCTAGGAATACTAATATCGAACTTAGCATGAATAGCCATCGTAAATCCTGAGCAATCTACGCCACTATTCAAATCTGCCCCACCCCAAACATATGGGATTTTCCCTACAAATGTCTCGGCATATTCACCAAGTGCCTGTCCACGATTTTCTACCCATACACCACTGGCTCTAAAGAAGTATGGTGTACCATTCACACGTTGATAACCAGTGACCATAGCACCACTAGCAGATAAGTAGTAATAATTACCATCAGGTTGAATCCAAGTATTTTCTTTCATCCATCCTTGGTCATCAAAATAGTACCACTTGCCATCTAATTGTTCCCAATTTTTAGCATAACCACCTGAACCGTATTTAAACCACCATTTACCATTGGTTTGCATCCATGTTCCTTTCGGATCACGATATTGATTGAAAGCTTTCTTCTCTTGATTTCCCTCTGCTTGGGTTTCTTTATCTTCAAAACCAATCAATTTTACTTGATCAGCTTCTTCAGCTTTTATCTTGCCTTGATTAACTAATTGAGCAATCGCTTCTTTCTCACTTGCTGATGGGGAATCAGCATAGGCTACCGTAGTATTTGCTAGGAGAACGCCTCCTGCAAGAACTAACAAACTAGAATAAAGATATTTTTTCATCGTGAAAATCCTTTCTTTTTTCTCCTTTTTGGAGATTGATTTTTTCTGACTCTATTATATCCCTTATTTCTCCTCAGATTTCTACTGTCCCTAGAAAGACTAAATCTGTTCCTAAACGGTCACTTATACTCAATGAAAATCAAAGAGCAAACTAGGAAGCTAGCCGCAGGCTGTACTTGAGTACGGTAAGGCGACGCTGACGTGGTTTGAAGAGATTTTCGAAGAGTATTAAGCCAAATAAAAAATTCCAAAGCAAGTGCCTTGGAACTCCTATATCTACTCAACAATCACTTTTGTCATATCAAGAGCCATTGGTTGATAGTATACATCAGGGTGCTTATTATCCCTAATAATCTCACCGTATTCAACAAAACCAAACGATTTATAAAAATTAATCACTTTATCTTCATTGACACTATCCAAATAAACCATTTTACCCCCTAAAATGCTCTGGGCTAATTGAATTTTGTCAACAACTAATTCCATAACTTGCTGACCAGTAATTTTATTAAAGTGTAAATTTCTTCCAAATTGAGCAATCAAAAGTCCTGGTATATAATTTAAGTTTCTAGCGTTTTTCCCACTTAAAACAAAAGATTTTTTGCTATCATTATCTAATTCTTGAACATTAACAATTTTTAATGTTAGTGTAAAAAAACCTAAAATCTCAAATCTCTCTCCTGATATCTCTTGATCAATAATAATAAAATTTCTCGATTTATGTGTCAGCTCTGTTGTAATTGCATCATTTTTAAGATACTCTAACATATCCTCATTTTTACCAAACGACACTTGCTCAGAAACAATCTTAGAGAAGTTCTCACGGACTTTTTGACGTATTCTCCGTTCATTAGTATATTCAGGATTTCTAGTAATAACGGTTTGTCGTATGAATTTGATGACATCCCCTAGTGGTAAGGCATATAATTTCATACTTTATCTTACCAGCTTCTCTAGACCTAGTAAGGAAGGTTGTTCTTGTTTATCTGTATTCTTTTTGATAATATCAAGCAACAAATCAGTTGATTTAGAGGCTTGAATTTTTTCAAAATCTTCTTTTGTGAGTGTGATATCACGAGTAATACTAAATGTAGCCACGAGTATACTTCCTTTCTCTTCTAATAAGTCCATTATAACGTGTTTTTCCCATTTTTACAAGGATATCCGATATTCCTCATTTCTAAAAACCATCTACTTCCGTTGTCTTGGAACTCCGATTGCTATTTTCCTTGAATAATCTTAACCACATCTCCTACACTTTGCAGTTGGTCAATTTCCTCATCGCTGATTTCGATATTAAATTCATCTTCCAGTGTCAAGATAAACTCCATCAAGTCAACTGAGTCCGCATCCAAATCGTCTTTCAGACTCAAGGATTCTGTCACGACAAAGTCCTCTCCCTGTCGCTCTTGGATAATGGTCACAATACGGTCAAAAATTTCTTTTTCTGTCATCTCTTTTATTCTCCTGAAAATTCGCGCGCAGTCTGGGCAACTACGTCTGTTTCTAGCATGGTACGAATCTGGCGGATTGTACTATACACAGCCTTGGCATCGCTTGAGCCATGAGTCTTGACAACCGGTGCCTTGACACCAAACAAGACTGCTCCACCAACATCTGAGTAGTTGAGCTGTTTTTTCAAACCTCTAAGGCTATCCTTGAGAAGGAGTGCGCCTAGTTTCGCTCGAAGACCACCATCTGTAATAGCTGTCTTGAGCAAGCCCATGATTCCCATGGCTGTCCCTTCGATGGATTTGAGCACAGCGTTTCCCGTGAAACCATCTGCCACAACAACATCTGCAACGCCATTCATCAAATCACGCGCTTCCACATTTCCGATAAAATTCAAACTTTCATCAGCCGCTAATAATTCATAGGTTTCCTTGCGAAGCGGGTCACCCTTGCTACTCTCTGTTCCATTGTTAAGTAAGCCAACACGTGGTTGCGCAATGCCACGGACATTTTTAGCATAGAAAGAACCTAGAACCGCGTATTGATGGAGGTGCTGGGCTGTATTTTCCGCATTAGCACCGAGGTCCAGCATGTCAAACCCCTTCCCATCTACAGTCGGCAAAGTCGACATAAGCCCAGGACGATCGATGTTCTTGATACGACCCACGATGAAAAATCCTGCTGCTAGTAAAGCACCTGTATTCCCAGCTGAGAGAACAGCGTCTGCTTCTCCCTCTTTGACAGCCTTGGCCGCCAAGACCATACTGGCATTTTTCTTCTTCCGAATAGCTCTCGTAGGTTCATCGTCTGAATCAATCTTCTCATCCGTATGGATAATGCTGACGCGCTCTGTCGCTGTCAGATATTGCTTGATTTTAGCTTCATCTCCGTAGAGTTGAACCTCGATATCTGAAAAGTCAGCTAGGGCTTGATTGACACCCTCAACGATGGCCTGAGGTGCGTAATCGCCCCCCATGGCATCTACTGCGATTTTTTTCATTTCTTTTCCTCTTTTAGTAATTGTCCCCAGTCTGCTAGGGAATCAATAAATTTCTTTGATTTTAGGTGAATCCCAACGTACTCTTCGTAGAGTTGATCCATAAATTGGCGTAGTTCTTGCTTGATTTCAGGCTTGAGCGAAATGGTCTCCAATGTCTCAAAATCAATAGCTTGAAATTGATTGAGCAGATAGGGGATATTGGGATTGAGATGGCAACGTCTCTCATCTTCATGATAATGATTTGGACAGAGGCAGGCTCCATATTTGAAAGAAAAGTCAAAAGCCTGACCGACCCGATGACAAAAGACACACTCATTAAAATTGAGACTAATACCAAATCGGGTCAAGATTTGAATTTCAAAAATATTAGTCAAAACCTGATAATCCAAGCCCGCTTCCATCAATTCCAAAGTCTTTTGCAAAAAAGCAAACAAGGGAGCATCCTGCTGATTGTCCTGCAAACTAGCATCGGCAAGAGCTGCCACGTAGGTCGCATAGGCCATGACAAAGAGATCGCTATTAATCTTGGGAAAAGTCATCACCTCATGATAGTCCTCAATGTAACTAAGCCCATCATCATTGATTCGCAAGAGAAATCGTGCCAGCACCAAGGGCTGAATAACAGGGGCCAGCTTAGACTGACCAGCGTGTTTGACGAAAAACATCCGCTTGCCAGCCTGTTCTGTAAAAATCTTGACTAGCTTGTCATCCTCACGAAAGTTACGATTGTAGAGCACCAAGCCTTGACTCGTGATAGACTGAATCATGCTTCTCTCATATACTCCTCAAGTCGTTTCATGGCTTCTTTGATAGTCTCCATACTCGCTGCATAAGACAGACGCACATAGCCTTCTCCGTAACGCCCAAAGGCAGCACCAGGGATAAAGGCAACGGCCTTCTTCTGAGCAAAATCCTTTAGAAAGGCAAAGGAGTCTTGATTGTAGCCCGCTGGAATCTTAGCAAAGATATAGAAGGCACCGTCTGGTTTAATAATCTCAAAACCAAGAGCAGTCATTTTCTCGATAATATAGTCCCGACGCTGGATGTATTCCTTTTTCATAGGCTCCGCATCATTTTTACCAGCCGTCAAGGCCTCCACCGCAGCATGTTGAGCCATAGTATTTGCGGCAGTAACCAAGTACTGGTGACTCTTAATCAACTGAGCTGTAAAGGCTGCAGGAGCAAAAATCAGACCCAAACGCCAACCTGTCATGGCATGCGATTTAGATAGACCATTGATAATAATAGCCTGATCTCTCAACATGGTTCCCAGAGACACATGGGCTTCGCCTGTGTAGGTCAATTCTGAGTAAACCTCATCACAGACAACAAAAATCTCATACTTGCGTAAAACAGCTGCCAAGGCCTCCAATTGTTCCCGACTGTAGGTAATTCCTGTCGGATTGGCTGGATAGTTGAGAATAACCGCCTTGAGCTTGTCACCCTGCTCCAAAATGGCCTTCTCCAACATTTCAGGAGTCAAGACAAAACCATTTTCAGTTGTGTCAATCTCGACAATCTCTGCCCCAACTAGATTGACAATCGGTTCATAACCTGGATAGGCAGGAGCTGGCAAAAGTACCTTGTCTCCCTCTTCCAAAATAGCCGTCAAAGTAGCAGATAAAGCCTCTGTCGCCCCAATTGTAACCAAGATTTCATTTTCAGGATCATAGTCCAGTTGGTACTTTTCCTTAACAAAGTCACTGGCCGCCTTACGTAGAGTCAGCAGACCACTCATCCCTGTATAGTAGGATTGGTTCTGATCAATCGCTCGCTTGGCCGCCTCCTTGATATGATCTGGCGTTGTAAAATCAGGCTCCCCCAAGGTCAAACGCAAGACCCCAGGAATCTCCGAAATAGCCTGGTCAAATTGACGAATCAACGAAACTTGAATCTTATCTAACTGTTTATTAAAGCGCTTAGTTAAGTCCATAGATACCTCCTACTTTCAAAACGTATCTCTATTATACTACAAAAGCCCCCCGACCGCAAAAATACATGATAGAATAACGCTAGCATGACAAATTGAAGTATGTTAAAATGGATTTGTCGCAACTCCACTAACGAACTTAGTTTGGAGGTGAGTTTTTGCTAATCTTCGTTACAGTTATTCTAGCACCATTACTGATTACTATTACCGGTAATGTCATTTCTGAGTGGATAGTCAGAAAGTGGTTAGATAAGCGCGACAAAAAAATATAACCTGAGTTTAGTTTTAATGTAACTGGACAAAAAGAAATACCAGAGGTGGAGCTCTGGTATTTTTGTTTTTGCCAAGACTTCGTTACAGTTCTTGTAGGATTATTATTACATAATTAGCACTACTTGTCAAATAATTGTTAGCTCCACTTTCTATTTTACTTTTCCTGTTTAAAGGTCTATAATGGTAACAGATTCTACTTGGAGGTTTTTATGTCATTTCTATCAAAAAATGGAGCAGGTATCTTGGCCTGCTTTCTCATTTCTATCGTATCTTGGTACTTAGGAGGATTCTTCCCTGTTATTGGCGCGCCCGTTTTTGCCATTTTCATAGGCATGCTCCTACATCCCTTTCTCTCGTCCTATAAACAACTGGATGCTGGGTTGACCTTTAGTTCTAAAAAATTGCTCCAATATGCCGTTGTCTTGCTTGGTTTTGGTCTCAATATCTCGCAGGTCTTCGCAGTTGGCCAATCTTCGCTCCCTGTCATCCTGTCCACTATCTCAATAGCTCTGATTATTGCCTACTTCTTCCAGCGCTTCTTTGCACTGGATACAAAACTGGCTACCTTGGTTGGAGTAGGTTCTTCCATCTGTGGGGGTTCTGCCATTGCGGCGACAGCGCCTGTTATTGATGCTAAGGAAAAGGAAGTAGCCCAAGCCATTTCCGTTATCTTTTTCTTCAATGTCTTGGCTGCGCTCATCTTTCCAACCCTCGGCACCTGGCTTCATCTATCCAATGAAGGCTTCGCCCTCTTTGCAGGGACTGCGGTCAACGACACTTCCTCTGTAACGGCTGCCGCCAGCGCTTGGGACAGTCTTTACCAAAGCAATACCCTCGAGTCTGCAACCATTGTTAAACTCACACGTACTTTGGCCATTATCCCTATCACGCTCTTTCTATCCTACTGGCAAAGTCGCCAACAAGAAAACAAGCAAAGCCTACAACTGAAAAAAGTCTTCCCACTTTTTATCCTTTACTTTATCCTTGCCTCTCTCCTCACTACACTACTCACCTCTCTAGGTGTGTCCAGTAGTTTCTTTACCCCTCTCAAACAACTCTCTAAATTCCTTATTGTCATGGCCATGAGTGCTATCGGTCTCAAAACCAATCTGGTCGCTATGGTCAAATCCAGTGGAAAATCCATTCTTCTCGGAGCCATCTGCTGGATAGCCATCATCCTCACTAGTCTTGGTATGCAGACCCTTATCGGCATTTTCTAACACAAAAGGTAGCCCATCAGCTACCTTTTTCTTATGCTTCCTCAATCAAGCGTGTATGTTCTCTCTTGATGCAACGATTCATCACGATATCATCACATCCACCAGCACGCAAGATTTCTTCCGCTTCTAGACTTTCAAGTCCTAGCTGTGCCCAAAAAATCTTAGCGTCAGCCTTGAGAAAATCACGCGCCACATCTGGCAAAAACTCACTGCGACGGTAAACATTGACAATATCTACAGGAAAAGGAATCTCTGCTAGGCTAGCATAAGCCTTTTCACCCAAGATTTCTCCACCTGCATCCTTAGGATTGACTGGGATGATTTTATAACCCCGAGCCTGCATTTCCTTGGTCACTCGATTGCTGGTTGTTTCCTCACGGTCTGACAAACCTACCACAGCAAGGGTTTTACTCGTTGCGAGATACTGACGAATCACGCCATCACTTGGATTGATAAATTCTTGACTCATAGAAATCCTCCTTTTTCATCAGTATAGCATATTTTGAAAAGGCTTGCATAATTCTACTACAAAAAAGGAGGACTAGCCCCCTTTTTATTTAGCCTCGTACCAGGTTGCCCCTTCATTTTCATCTGCGATGAGGGGAACACTGAGTTGAATGGCTTCTTCCATGGTTTGTTTGACCAATTTTTTCATCTCTGCCAATTCAGATTTAGGAACTTCAAGGACGATTTCATCGTGCACTTGTAACAGCATCTTAGTCTGATAACCACCTGCAACCAAGGCTTTATCCAGCTGAATCATGGCAATCTTGAGAATATCTGCCGCCGAACCCTGGATAGGCGAGTTGATGGCAGTTCGCTCCGCAAAACCACGAATGTTAAAGTTACGCGAATTGATATCTGGCAACTCACGACGACGCTTGAAGAGGGTCTCTACATAGCCCTTATCACGCGCCTCACGCACCACTTCATCCATGTAGTTTTTAATACCTGGGAAACGTTCAAAGTAGGTATCAATGTAAGCCTTGGCTTCCTTACGGCTAATGCCCAAATTATTAGACAAACCAAAATCTGAAATCCCGTAAACTACTCCAAAGTTAACAGCCTTGGCATTGCGACGATCGTTTGCAGTCACATCCTCAGGACGCTCAATGCCAAAGACCCGCATAGCTGTCGAAGTATGGATATCTGCCCCCTCTTGAAAGGCCTTAATCAAGTGCTCATCCTTAGAGATATGCGCCAAAACGCGCAATTCAATCTGTGAATAGTCCGAGCTGAGAAGGACACTATCCTCCCACTCAGGCACAAAAGCCTTACGAATGAGACGGCCCTGCTCCAAACGCACAGGAATATTTTGCAAGTTTGGATCCACACTAGACAGACGCCCAGTCTGGGTCAAATCCTGCACATAACGCGTGTGAATCTTTCCATCAGCTAAAATCCAGTCCTGCAAGCCAATTACATAGGTAGATTGAATCTTAGCAATCTGACGGTAGTCAAGAATTTTCTTAACAATTGGCGCAATAGGAGCCAAACGTTCCAAGACATCCACCGCGGTCGAATAACCTGTCTTAGTTTTCTTAGTGTATTCTAGAGGAAGTCCCAATTTCTCAAAGAGAAGCACGCCCAACTGCTTAGGCGAGTTGATATTAAACTCCTCACCAGCCAATTCGTAAATCTCCTGAGTGAGTTTTTCAATGACAAGCTCATTTTCAGCCTGCATCTCAAGCAAGGTCTCTTTCTTGACCGTAATCCCAGCAATTTCCATCTTAGCAAGGACAAAAGCCAGAGGTTGCTCCATATCATAAAGAAGCTCTAATTGCCCATTTTCGCTGAGTTTTTCAAGCAAAATAGGCTCTGTCTCGACCAAAACAGCAAGCTTACGAGCCAAGTGTTCCAAGAATTTCTCACGTTCAGGAAGAGCCTTCTTGACACCCTTACCGTAGAAGGTCTCATCATCAACTAAATAAGTTTGACCGTAAAGACTCGCAATGGTCGCAATTTCATTGTCCTCCACAGTCGAAAGGAGGTATTTAGCCAAACGGCTGTCAAAAGCAGGCACCTGCAAATCCACACCAAAACGATGCAAGAGAACTTTAGCCTTCTTAAAGTCATAAACTCTCAGAGGTGTTTTTTCTAAAAAGTCCTTGAAAATCGGGTCTTGCAAAAGTTCAAGCTTGTCTGTAGCATAGAGCTTTTCCCCACAAGACCAGGCAAATCCAACCAAATCCTCTGTATGGTAATTCTCACCAAAAAGCTCAAAATGGAAGATAGACTCTTCACTCAGCATATCTTGACTGATTTGGTCAACAATAGTAAAATCCAAACTCTCAGCCACATCAGCTGACGATACATTTAATGCCTGTTTGAGCTGTTTGAAACCCATCTCATCGTAGAATTTTCCAAGATTTTCCACATCTGGACCACTATAGACCAAATCCTCCAAACCAATCTCAATCGGTGCCTTGGTATCAATGGTCGCCAGTGTTTTAGACAAAAAGGCCTGTTCCTTATCATTGATGAGATTTTCCTTCATCTTAGAAGCCTTCATACCATCGATATTCTCATAAATCCCCTCGAGTGAGCCATGCTCCAGCAAGAGCTTGATGCCCGTCTTTTCACCGATTTTGGTCACCCCAGGGATATTATCCGACTTATCACCCATGAGCGCCTTGAGATCGATAAACTGCGTCGGTGTAATGCCCATCTTTTCCATAAGATATTCTGGTGTAAAGGCCTCAAACTCAGCCACACCTTTCTTGGAAATCTCAACCACCGTATGCTCATCCGTCAGCTGAATCAAGTCCTTGTCCCCACTGACAATGGTAATATCAAAACCATCCTGCTCTGCTAGTTTATCCAGTGTCCCAATAATGTCATCCGCCTCATACTGAGCCAATTCATAGTGACGAATCCCCATATGATCCAACAACTCACGAATAAAGGGAAATTGCTCACGAAACTCATCCGGAGTCTTAGCCCGGCCACCCTTATAGTCCGCATACATCTCTGTCCGGAAGGTTGTCTTTCCCGCATCAAAAGCCACCAAAATATGACTAGGCTCAACCCGCTCCAATAAATGGCTCAACATCAACTGAAAGCCATAAATCGCATTGGTATGCAAACCAGCCGCATTCTTAAAACGGTCCAACTGCTGATAGAGCGCAAAAAACGCCCGAAAAGCAACAGAAGACCCATCAATCAATAATAATTTTTTCTTATCCATACACCCATTATAAAGGAAAGCACCAAAAAATACCATTGGGAAGAGCCAGACCGAGTATTTTTCATCCTTTTTCCGAATAAATAGATAGTAGCAGTAAATCTAGTAAACCTAGATTTAAAACTGTGATATAATAAAAGGAGGAAAAGGATGATTCTAAGACATCCGGGCATCAGCCCAACCAATGATTTGGTTGCTAAGAAAATCTTTAGCAATCCAGAAATCACTTGTCAATTTATCCGCGATATGCTGGACTTGCCGGCCAAAAATGTAACGATTTTGGAGGGAAGTAACATTCACGTCTTGCCTTCCCTGCCGTACTCGGCGCAGGATTTCTATACCAGTATAGACGTCTTGGCAGAGTTGGACAATGGCACGCAGGTTATTATCGAAATCCAAGTTCATCATCAGAATTTTTTCATTAATCGTTTGTGGGCTTACCTGTGCAGTCAGGTCAATCAAAACCTTGAAAAAATTCGTCAGCAAGAAGGTGATACACACCAGAGTTACAAACACATCGCACCGGTATATGCTATCGCCATTGTAGATAGCAATTATTTCTCAGATGATTTGGCTTTTCATTGCTTTAGCATGCGCGAGGATTCGACGGGTGAGGCTTTAACAATTACAAACAATGGACAGGAAAATCATCTAGTAAAGATGGCATTCTTAGAACTAAAAAAATACAGAGAAACCAGTAAAGACGAGGTTCGCAAGCCGTGGTTGGAGTTTTTTAGCAATAAGCCCTTTACCCAACAACCCGAGCGAGCCATTAGCCAAGCAGATCAACTGCTAGACTATAAGAGCTGGTCCGAGGAGGACAGGAAGATGTTTAGCCAACTACGTATGCGAGAAGAACAAGCCTTGTTAGCACAGAACTATGCCTTGGAACAAGCTGAAGAAAAAGGATTAGAGCGTGGTCTTGAACGTGGGAAAATATTTACCTTTCTTGATTTAGTACGTCAACATGTTTTAACTTCCGAATTTGCGAGTGAGCAATTAGGCATGACGGTCGCTGAGTTTGAAGAACTATTGAAAGACCATTGTAAATAAGATTAAAAAAATACAAAGAAACCAGCAAAGATAAGGTTCGCAAGCCGTGGTTGGAGTTTTTCAGGAACAATCCCTTTACCCAGCAACCTGAGCGAGCCATCAGTCAAGCAGACCAACTGCTAGACTACAAGAGCTTCTTTGGGTTTACGACACGAGAAATTTGATGATTTTTCTTTACTAGAGGAGTTTCAGCGACCATCATTTTCAAGCACTGATAGCACTTGAAACGACGCTTTTTAAGTAGAATTCTAGTAGACATACCAGTCGTTTCAAGGTAAGGAATCTTAGACGGTTTTTGAAAGTCATATTTCTTCATTTGGATTCCACAGTTAGGGCAAAGTGGAGCCTCATAATCCAGTTTAGCAATGATTTCTTTGTGGGAATCCCTATTGATGATATCTATAATTTGGATATTAGGGTCTTTAATGTCTAGTAATTTTGTGATAAAATGTAATTGTTCCATATGAATTTTTCTAATGAGTTGTTTGGTCGCTTTTCATTATGGATCTTATGGAACTTTTTTTCTACAACAAAATAGGCTCCATAATATCCATGGGGATTTACCCACTACAAATATTATAGAGACTAAGTTTATAAAACAACATAAAAGTGAACAAGACTAAAACATCGTTTTGTTCACTTTTTTCTTCTTTTCAACAGAACTCTCACTATAGTCCATATCACAAAAAGAGAAGGTCATAAATCCTTCTCTTTTATATCTTCAACTAATTAGTTTTTGCGTTTTACAAATGGAAGGGCACCTAGGAGCAATCCAAGGAATCCTAATGATGCAATTGCAACATTATCTTTACCACCAGTATTTGGAAGTTCTTTCTTATCTTCAGCTTTTGCAGCTGGGGCTTGATAAGTATTGTCTTTGTTAGTACCTGCTACAGTTGGTGCAACCGCAGGAGTTGATGGTGTATCAGCTGTTGGTGTAGCCGGAGCTGGTGTTGGAGCTTGTGATTCATTTGGAACAGGATTTCCAGGAGTTGGTGTTAGTCTTGGATCTGAATTTGGAGTAGAATAGTGATTAGTTACTTTTTTGTAATAGTTAGTAATAATACCATCTTTTTCTTCAGATTTCACAAAAGTATAACCTGCAATTGATTTACCTTTGAAATGACCTTCTTCAGCATTCAAAATATCAGTGTTAGTAGCAATATCAACATAGCGTGTGACTTTTAAGTCTTCTGTATCATTACTTCCAGATAGAACCTCAGCTTTATTATTAATTAAAGTATTTAAGGCATCTTCTAAATCAGCTAGACGATCTTTTAATCCATCTTTATAATAATCTTCAACACCTTCATTTTCTTCGCTGTCTTTGATTTGCTCTTTTACTTTAGAGATTTCGTCTAAGATTTTTTTGATTTCAGGGTTATTAACACCAAACTCTGGAACTTCATTAACAGCAGCTTCAACAGCGTTAACTCCGCCTTTGAATGCTGGAAGTTCTGGTTGTACAAGTGCATCTCCGTTTGAAGCTTCTGGTTTAGTTGGTTTTGGAGTTTCTCCTTCAGGTTTTGCAGGAGTTGGAGGTGTTGTATCATTCACTCCACCATTGAATTCTGGAAGTTCTGGTTGTACAAGTGCATCTCCGTTTGAAGTTTCAGGTTTAGATGGTTTTGGAGCTTCTCCCTCTGGTTTATTAGGTTCAGTAGGAGGTGTTGTATCATTTACTCCTCCGTTGAATTCAGGATTATTAGGTTGAGTAGGAGCATTATCATCATTTACACCACTATTGAACTCTGGAGTTGCTGGTGTTGTAGGCGCTTCTTCATCGTTTACTCCACCTGTGAATTCAGGTTTTTCTTCAGCTGTAGGAGCGTCAGCAGGATTTACCCCACCATTGAATTCTGGAGCATTAGGAACCGTTGGAACCTCATCCGCTTCCTTAGCAGGCTCAGTAGTTGCTTCATCATCATTTACTCCACCTGCGAAGTCTTTTGGTGCTTCACCTTTAGGAACTTCTTTTAAGTTTTCGATATAACCTAAAGTTGCGTTGTAATCATCAGTTAGTTCATCGATTGCATCTTTGTAAGCTTTCACTACTTCGTTAACTTCGTCGAATTTAGCTTGAGCTTCATCTGCAGCAGTTTTAGCAGAAGCAACAGCAGCTTCTAATCTAGTTACAGCATCTTGTAATCCATCTTGGATAGATTGTTCAGCATTGTTTTTCTTAGCTGTTGCAAGTGCAGTTTTAGCTTTTTCTAAAGTTTCTTTTTGTTTATCTAATGCCGCATTTTTTTCTTCTACTGCTTTTGCTTTTTCAGTAGCATCAGCTTTATCTTTGTCAGCTACTTTAGTTAATTTTTCAATCTTTTCAGCTAAATCATCAGCGATGTCTTGAAGTTTTTTTACGATTGGTTTAGAAGCTTCTTTGTTATAAGCTGCATCTAATTTTTCTTTATCAGCAGCTGGAAGCTCAGAAAGAGCTTTACCTTCTTGTTTTGTAGCACCGATTTCGTCTGCTTGAGGGTCTTGATCTTTAGTTGCTTCAGCAGTTGTATTTTGATCTTCTAATTCTTTAGCAGCTTGTGTAGCAGTGATGACACCATCTTCGATAGCTTTTAATAAAGCATCTTTACCGATTGCAGCTTTAGCTTCGTCTTTATTTGTAATTTTAGCATCAGCATCAATTTCTTTTTCAAGTTGATCTAAAGCAGATTTAAGAGCTTCTAAGTTATCTTTTTCTTCTTTTTTAAGTTCTTCAACTTTAGCTTTTGCTTTTTCAGCTTCTGCTTTAGCTGTAGCTAATTCAGTTTCTGCTTCAGTTTTAGCTTTATCTGCTTCTTCTTTTTTAGTTTGTGCAGCTTTTACATCTTCAGCTTCTTTAGTAGCTTTAGCTGTAGCTTCTTTAACTTTTTTAGCTTCTTCAGCAACTTTTTTCTCTAATTCAGCAACCTTAGCATCCGCTTCTGCTTTGGCTTCAGCAGCTTTTTCAGCTTCTGTTTTTTCTGCTGGTTTAGCTGGTTCTTCTTCTTTTGGCTTAGCTGGTTCGCTAGCTTCTTTTTCTTTAGCAGCTTTTACTTCTTCTAGAGTTTTGTTGTACTCATCAGTAAGTTTGTTAAGTTCTTCAGCGTAAGCTTGAGTATCAGAAGCAGCTTTATCGAATGCATCTTGTGCAGCATCTTTAGCTTTTTCGATAGCTTTAACAGCTTTATCTAATGAAGCAACGATTTCAACATCAGAACCATTATCTTGAGCTGATTTTAATGCTTCTTTGGCTTCTTTTAATGTATCTTCTTGTTTTTTAAGAGCTTCCGCTTTTTTATCTTCTTCAGCTTTTAATGCATCAGCATCTTCTTTAAGCGCATCAACATTTTCACCTAAATCATCAGCTTTATCTTGAAGTTTTTCTGATGCTGGACGAGCAGCATCTGCTTTTTCAGCTTTTTCGATTCCAGCTTTAACGTCTTCTGGAAGTTGATCTTTAGATTTAGCTTCAGCTGGAGTTGTTGATGTATTACCAGCAGTATTACTGTCGTTTTCTAATTCTTTAAGAATATCACCAGCTTTTAAATCACCAGATTCAATAGCTTTTAATAATCCTTCTTTGTCAACTAATTCTTTAGCAGCTTTTTTAGCAGCTTCTTTATTAGTAATTTTTGGATCATTTGCGATTGATTCTTCTAATTGATCTAAAGCTTTTGATAGAGCATCTTTAGAATCAGCTTCTTCTTTCTTAGCATCTTCTTCTTTTTTAGCTTCTTCTTTAGCTTTAGCGTCAGCTTCAGCAGCTTTTTGTTTAGCAGCTGCTAATTCATCATCTGCAGTTTTTTTAGCTTCTTCAGCTTTAGTTTTTGCAGCATTAGCGTCAGCAGCTTCTTTTGTCTCAGCTTCTAGTTTAGTGTTTGCTTCGTTAGCTGCAGTAGTAGTTGTGTCTACTTTTGCTTGAGCTTCAGTAACTGTTTCTTCAGCTTTTTTAGCATCATCTTCAGCTTGTTTAATCTCTGGACTTGTAACTTCTGATTTAGAAGTGTCAGTAGCTCCAGTTTCTGCTGGCTGAGTAGCCGCTGGTTGCTCTGTTGTCTCAGAATTTCCAGCAGGGTTAGTTGTGCTATTTGAATTAGTTGCTGATGTATCAGTTGTGCCAGCTGGTTGAGCTGAAGCAGTAGTTGCATTGGAAGAATCATCAGCTTTCACGACTGATGGTTGAGATGCTGCAAATGCTGCTCCCAATACAGCCACACTAGCCAAGCTAGTTAAAATCATTTTCTTTTTATCCATTTGTGAAACCCCTTTTTTAGAATTATATTTGGGTTTATTATAACTCTTTCTAAAAATATAATCAAGGAATAAGTTATTTTATTTGTACAATTATATACTTATGTTAATTTTCAAATACACCTCTCATAATAGAAAAAAGAAAGCCTATTTTATAAACTTTCTTTTTGTTTTCTTTTAATTATTTACATTTTCTATGGTAAATTTTACACTTTTAAACCCACTCACCGTTGGCATTTACTGTGTAACCATTGATTGTAGTGCTGACAGCAAGAGCTCCTGAACTATAAGCATAGTACCATTTATCACCTACTTGGAACCAACCAGTTACCATAGCACCTGAGCCTTTAAGGTAATACCATGTACCACCAACTTTAGCCCAGCCAGTCTTCATAGCACCTGAGCCATCAAGATAATACCATGTACCACCTTGTTTCAACCAGCCGGTTTGCATAGCACCTGAGCCATCAAGATAATACCATGTATCATTTTCTTTTATCCATCTAGTACTCATCTTACCTAAACCATCAAAATGGTACCAACTACCATTTATAAATTTCCAGCCAGTTTGCATGGCACCTAAATCATTGAGATAGTACCAATTGCCATCAACTTGTTTCCAACCAGTTCTCATCACACCTGTTTCATCCAAGTAATACCATGAACCATCTTTCAGCCAACCCGTCTTCATTCCATCTTCTTTAGAGAAATAATACCAGTCACCGTCAATTTTCTTCCATCCAACTGATCGGTTCCCTTCATTATCAATAAAGAATTTTTTACCATCAATCACAACAATATTGGGTGTCAGAACACCATCTTTTAGATAATATGTTTTTTCATCTATTTTGATAAATCCAGTTTTCTTCTCACCATTTTCAACGAAATAATAGGTCTTATCAGCAACTTTTACCAATCCTAACTGTTTGAATCCATCTTTTTCATTCAGATAGTATTGTTTATCCCCTAAGGTTAGTAAGCCTTTTTTCATTACTCCATCAGTTTCAAAGTAGTATGTCTTACCATTAATCTTTTGCCAACCAGTAACTTTTTTGCCATCCTTGATATAGTAGACTTTTCCACCCTCTGCTTTAAACTGACCACTACTTGTACTATTGTTAGTAGTGGCACTATTGTTTTGGTTGGCATTAGTTCCGTTAGTTTGGTTACTACTTCCCCCATTATTAGCACTACCATTATTTTGATTATTATCTCTACGATATGGGTTTATTTGAGAGGCGTTGCTTGTATTACCTGAAGTACTAGTAGGCGCATACATATGGTAAAGAATACCATCTTCTACTCTACTAGTAGTATACATATAGTTATCAATAGCTGGATGACTTGTATCAGATGTTGCTGCTCCTGTAACAGCTGCTTTGATATCAACGGGTCTACCATTTTGAAATGTCACAAAATGAATTTCCTTAAATGATGAAGTAGATTGAGCACCTGTCGACGATGCACTAGTTCCTGTACTTGCAGCACTTACTGGCTGAACTGCAGCTATAGCTAGCACTGAAGTTGCTAGCAAAATACCCGTAATCGTTTTCTTCATGAGAAAAACCTCCTTTATTAACCTATTAAATTTATTTCATTATATTCCTTTTCTATAATTAATGCAATAAAAAACATAAAAAGTGTAGAAATATTTAAAGGTAAAAAAGCTCTTTACTATCTCTAGTAGAGAGCATCCTCTATTTATGTCACAATCTCCACTTTATTTAATACAATTCCTCATGACCCAATCACTAGTATTGACAAAGAGCCAAAGAAAAAACTAGGAGAAGAATCTCCTAGTCTTTTTTATATATTGGTATTATACCAACTCACCATTTCCGTTTACAGTGTAACCGTCAGGAGTAGTTGTATTTACAAGTAATGCACCTGAACCACTTAGGTAGTACCAGTGGCTACCTACATATTTCCAACCAGTTTGCATTGCACCTGAACCATCTAGGTAGTACCATTGACCACCTACATATTTCCAACCAGTTTGCATTGCACCTGAACCATCTAGGTAGTACCAAGTACCGTTGTCTTTAACCCAACCAGTTTGCATTACGCCTTCAGCGTTCAAGTAGTACCAAGTACCGTTGTCTTTAAGCCAACCAGTTGCTTTAGTTCCTTTAGCATCTTTCAAGTAAGACCATTGACCTTTAGCATCTTTACGCCATCCTGTAGCAGATTGTCCTTGGAATGTCACATCTGTATGACGAACTTCATTGATAACGATATTTGCATTAGTATACAAATCACCAGAAACTTTGAATTCACCTACAAATTCTACATCTTTACCATCTGTAGCATGAGATTTAACTAGACGATATTTTACTACTGTTCCTTCAGCGAAACTTACTGGGAGTTCAGCATCTACTTCAGTTCCAGCTGCATCAGCTTTAACTTTAGCTGTTTTTGTAACGATAGCTGATCCTGTTTCATCTGTAGTAACTGTTACATATACAACACCTTTATCAGTCGTAACTGCAAAATCAATAGCTACACCTGGGATTGGGTTTCCTTTAGCATCTACAACGTTTACACGAACATAGTGCTCACCTTTGTCTTTTACTTCAGCAACTGGAGTAACTGATGCAGTTTTAATATCAAAATTACCAAAACGGCTGTATCCAGGTAAGTTATTTACTAATTTACCATTTTGAAATACATCTTTATCTGTAGCAGTATTTTGCCCATTGTTCGAACCTGCGTCTGTCACTAGTTTACCTGTTGTTGGATCTACCATACCAGGTTTAAGAGTTACAGTGTTAGCTGAAACAGCTTGAACAGCACCAAATGCTGCAAGAGCGACTGCGCTTGTCAATAAAACTTTTTTCATCGTTTTATCTCCTTTATTTTTCATTATATATTTTTCGTAAGACTATCTTACTACCATACAGTATATAAATATTTGCAGGATTTGTCAAGGGTTTTCTTCTAGTTTTTAAAGTTTTTACCCATTTTTAGAAAAAAAGGTGAAAAAAACATTTTTGTGAGAAAAAATACCCGTCAAATACTGCATTTTTCAAGTGAAAATCTCACAAACTTATCATCCTTGAGTAAAATCATTCATATCTAATCCACATAGACAGTTGGACAGAACTCACGTCTATGGTATTATCTTATAAACACTTCTAAATGTCAAGTAAAAATGGCAAGTTTTTTGATAAGAACTTGCCATTTCATCAACTTTCTACTATTTAAAATGTGACCTTATAGCAAAGCCTCAAACTCAGCGACCGTCATGCCCAACTGCTGGCTGGCAACCTCGGAAGTCAGAAGACCTTGACGAACCATATCTAAGAAGGCAAAGAATTTCCCACGCTCTAAACCTTGTTCAATACCTTGTTCCAGCCCCTCTGCCCTAGCAGTTTCCAAGGCATAATCCTGAGCCAATAACGCTTGTTCTTCACGCATACGTAGTTGACTAAACATTTTCCTGTCCTCCTCAGACCAGCTCTTGTAGTCTAGCAGTTGGTCTGCTTGGCTTATGGCTCGCTCGGGTTCTTGAGTAAAGGGTTTATTCCCGAAAAACTCCAACCACGGTTTGCGAACCTCGTCTTTGCTGGTTTCTCTGTATTTTTTTAGTTCTTATTTATGATGCTCTTGCAATAGCGACTCAAATTCAGCAACGGTCATGCCTAATTGCTGGCTAGCTACCTCAGATGTCAGAAGACCTTGGCGGACTAGATTTGCTAACATAACAAAACCACCTTCCGCCCTAGCTGTTTCCAAGGCATAGTCCTGTGCTAACAAGGCTTGTTCTTCTCGCATACGTAGTTGACTAAACATTTTCCTGTCCTCCTCGGACCAGCTCTTGTAGTCTAGCAGTTGGTCTGCTTGGCTAATGGCTCGCTGGGGGTTTTGGGTAAAGGGCTTATTTCCGAAAAACTCCAACCACGGTTTGCGAACCTCGTCTTTGCTGGTTTCTCTGTATTTCTTTAATTCCAAGAATGCCATCTTGACCAGATGGTTTTCTTGTCCATTGTTTGTGATGGTTAAGACCTCACCTGTCGTGTCCTCTCGCATACTAAAGCTATGAAAAGCCAGGTCATCTGAGAAATAATTGCTATCCACAATTGCGATAGCGTATACTGGTGCGATGTGTTTGTAACTCTGGTGTGTATTACCTTCTCGTTGGCGAATTTTTTCTAGATTTTGATTGACCTGACTGCACAAGTAAGCCCACAGGCGATTGATGAAAAAATTCTGATGATGCACCTGAATCTCAATGATTACTTGAGTTCCATTATCCAACTCCGCCAAGACGTCTATACTGGTATAGAAATCCTGCGCTGAATAAGGCATGGAGGGTAATACGTGAATATTGCTTCCCTCCAAAATGGTCACATTTTTTGCTGGCAAGTCCAGCATATCGCGGATAAATTGACAAGTGATTTCTGGATTGCTAAAGATTTTCTTAGCGACCAAGTCATTGGTCGGGCTAATGCCCGGATGTCTGAGAATCATCCTTTTCCTCCTTTTATTATACCATAGTCTTATACTCAATGAAAATCAAAGAGCAAACTAGGAAACTAGCCGCAGGTTGCTCA
>NZ_JVLX01000040.1:0-10389 GCF_001070815.1 Streptococcus pseudopneumoniae
AGTGTTTTGAGCAACCTGCGGCTAGTTTCCTAGTTTGCTCTTTGATTTTCATTGGGTCACTTCTAAAACTAACTTCCAGTTTTGGGAGAGAGAGGGAAGTTACTTTGAGAAGTTACGCTTTTTTACGAATAAATAGATAGAAGCACTAAATCTAGTCAACCTAGAGGTAAAAATGTGCTATAATGAAAGGAGAGAAAGAATGATTCTCAGACATCCGGGCATTAGCCCGACCAATGATTTAGTGGCTAAGAAGATTTTTAGCAACCCAGAAATCACTTGTCAATTTATTCGCGATATGCTGGACTTACCAGCCAAAAATGTGACCATTTTGGAGGGAAGCAATATTCACGTATTACCCTCCATACCTTATTCAGTGCAGGATTTCTATACCAGTATAGACGTTTTAGCGGAGTTAGACAACGGCACCCAGGTTATTATCGAAATACAAGTGCATCATCAGAATTTTTTCATCAATCGCCTGTGGGCTTACCTATGCAGTCAGGTCAATCAAAATCTAGAAAAAATTCGTCAACAAGAAGGAAACACTCACCAGAGTTACAAACACATCGCACCAGTATACGCAATTGCTATTGTGGATAGTAATTATTTCTCAGATGACCTAGCCTTTCACAGTTTCAGTATGCGTGAGGACACGACAGGTGAGGTTTTAACCATTACCAACAATGGTCAGGAAAACCATTTAGTTAAGATGGCGTTCTTGGAACTAAAAAAATACAGAGAAACCAGCAAAGATAGCATTCGCAAACCGTGGTTGGAGTTTTTTGGGAATAAACCCTTTACTCAGGAACCCGAGCGAGCCATCAGCCAGGCAGACCAACTGCTGGACTACAAGAGCTGGTCCGAGGAGGACAGGAAGATGTTTAGTCAACTACGTATGCGAGAAGAACAAGCCTTGTTAGCGCAGGACTATGCCTTGGAACAAGCTAGGGCAGAAGGGATTGAACAGGGACTGGAGCGTGGAAAAGTTGAAGGAAGTTTGTCTATGCTACTAAATCTAGTCCGTCAAGGTCTTTTGCCTTCTGAAGTTGCCAGTCAACAGTTGGGTATGACTGTCTCTGAGTTTGAAGAACTATTGAAAGAGCATCATAAATAAGAACTAAAAAATATAGAGAAACCAGCAAAGATAATATTCGCAAGCCGTGGTTGGAGTTTTTGTAAATCATTAAATCAATGACAGATTTTTCCGTAATAGATGGAAGAATCTGTTTTTTTAGTTATGCTAGATGTTGGCTCTGAAATATTAAGATATAGTGTATTGAAATAAGATATGAACAAAGAAATTAGGAAAGTCAAATTATAGTTAAATGAAATAAAAACTGAACAAATTGATCGCGGAATTCAAACTAATTTCTAAAAATGTTTTAGAAAACTAGGTGTACTATTCCAGATTCAATCTACTATAATTTCTAGAATTTTTTTAGAATCCGCAGTGTGCTATTTTAGATTCAATAAATTGTGCTTTTAGAAACAAAAAAGAGCATTTCGCTCTTTCTTCCTTCTCTTCAATCTTAATTTTTTACTTCTTTCTTTTGGAAAGTGGTTTGGTAGTTTACTTTAATCGTTACTGTCATATGAGAGTCCTCGTTTCTTTTTGATGACTCTAGTATAAGGGGCAAACCTGAAAGCTAGCTTAAGTTTTCCTTAGAGAAAGCTTAATCTAAATGTTCTTTCTTTTCCAAATGAAGAGCAATCATGCGCCACTCTGGATCCTCTTGCCAGCCTTCAATAGAACTAATGTAACTAGCAACTTTTCTAGCTTCTTCTAAAATCGGAAAATCTTCGATAATATCAGCTACTTGGAACTCTGGAAGACCTGACTGTCTGGTTCCAAAAATTTCACCTGAACCACGCATTTTCAAATCTTCCTCCGCAAGGACAAATCCATTGGTGGTTTCTGTCATGATGCGCATGCGGTCTTTCCCAGAATCCGTCTTGGGATTGGCAACGAGAACCGCATAGGACTGCTTGTCTCCCCGACCCACACGACCTCTAAGCTGGTGAAGCTGGCTGAGACCGAAGCGATCGGCATCCATGATAATCATGACGGTCGCATTGGGAATATTGACCCCTACCTCGATAACCGTCGTTGAAACCAGAATATCCGTTTTTCGCTCTTTGAACTCCTGCATAATCTGGTCTTTTTCGTCACTCTTCATCTTACCATGTAGAAGAGCCACCTCTGCCTTACCAGCAAAATGAGCCGTCAATTCCTCAGATAAAGCAATAGCATTTTTCAAATCCAGAGCTTCTGATTCTTCAATCAAGGGAGAGATGACATAGGCTTGTGAACCTTTTTGAATTTCCCCCTCTAACCAAGTCAAGACCTGAGATAGTTGCTCATGCTTGATCCAGCGTGTCACAATAGGCTTCCGCCCTGCTGGCATCTGGTCAATAATGGAAACATCCATATCGCCAAATGCCGTGATAGCCAGCGTCCGTGGTATGGGAGTCGCCGTCATCATGAGGACATCTGGGTTGTCGCCTTTTTCTCTCAGAACACGCCTTTGCCCTACACCAAAGCGGTGCTGCTCATCGATGATAATCAAGCCAAGACGAGCATAATCTACCCCATCCTGAATCAGAGCGTGGGTTCCGATAATCAAATCAGCCTCACCCTTGGCAATAGTCTCCAAGACTTCTCTCTTTTCTGCAGCTTTCAAGGAACCTGTCAAAAGAGCCAGTTTCAAGTCTGGAAAAAGGTTCTGTAAACTCTCAAAATGTTGCTCTGCGAGGATTTCTGTTGGTACCATTAGGGCAGCCTGATAACCAGCTGTCACCGCCGCAAACATGGCCAAGCCAGCAACCACAGTTTTTCCGCTCCCCACATCACCTTGTAAGAGACGATTCATGTGGTGGTCGGACTTCATGTCTGTCAAAATTTCCTGCAAACTCTTTTCCTGAGCTTGGGTTAGGTCAAATGGCAGATTTTCTTTAACAGCTGTCACTTTTTCCTGAGACCAATTCAGAACCAGACCGCTTCCCTGAACTCTGTTTTTAGACTTGAGCGTCTGCAATTGCATTTGGAAATAAAAGAGTTCCTCAAACTTGATACGGCGAAGGGCCTGCTTGTATTCTGCCAGATCCTTAGGGAAATGCATGGCACGAACGGCCTGACAACGGGACATGAGTTTGTATTTGTCTAGCAAAGACTGGGGCAGATTTTCCTCAATCAAGAGGTCCAGTCCCTGATCAAAGGCTGTCTTGATAACCTTGACCAGACTGGCCTGACTGATTCCCTGAGCCAGACGATAAACAGGTTGGAGGTCATCTTCCACCTGAGCCAGGACCTTCATCCCAGTCAAACTAGCCTTAGCACGGTCCCATTTTCCAAAGACGGCAAGAGTTGCTCCCAACTCTATCTTATCAGCTAGGTAGGGTTGGTTAAAGAAGTTCACTGCAAAAACGACTTCTCCCTGCTTGAGGCTAAAGCGTAGGCGATTACGCTTGAAACCATAGTACTGGACACTAGCAGGAGTCACGACTCGACCAGATAGGACTGCCTTCTCCCCGTCCTCTAGTTCCAATACTTGCTTAGTTTTGAAGTCTTCATAACGGAAAGGAAAGTAGAGCAAGAGGTCTTGCAAATTTTCAATTCCTAGTTTGGCGTATTTTTCTGCTGACTTTGGTCCCACACCAGGTAAGACATGCAAGGGTTGATGTAGATTCATGCTCCACTCCTTTCTTTTCTAATAATATTCTCTCGGTATGCGGTCGCTGAGAAGACAAACCACCTCATAGTTAATAGTCCCGCGGTAGGCCGCTACCTGAGTTGCTGTGATTTCCTTGTTCCCGTTGGAACCAATCAAGGTGACTTTTGTTCCTAGCGGATAAATCTTAGGCAGACGAATAGTGATTTGGTCCATAGAAACCCGCCCAACGATTGGGCAAGCTTGCCCATCTACCAAGACAGAGAAATTCTGCATGTCTCGTGTCCAACCATCAGCATAGCCGATTGGCACCGTCGCAATGACTTGCTCGCTATCCGCTTGATAAGTTGCTCCATAGCCCATGCAAGCTCCAGCTGAAACTGTCTTGACATGAACCAGAGCAGATTCCAAGGTCAAGGCTGGTTTCAAGTCATAGGGCAAGTCCAAGACCTCTCCGCTAGGGTTAAGACCATACATAGCATCTCCCATACGAACCGCATTGAAAATAGTCTCTGCATGCCATAGAGTCGTTGCCGAATTACTGGCATGAACCAGCTCTGGAAGACCTTTCATACTAGCTAAAATAGTTTTAAACCGTTCTAACTGGGCATTAAAGTAGGTATCTGATTCCTCGTCTGCAGTAGCAAAGTGGGTAAAAATCCCTTCAACACGAGCACCATGTTGTCTGAGCAAATCTTGAGCCTGATCAGCCTCACTAGCCTCTCTAAAACCAATCCGTCCCATGCCTGAATCAATCTTGAGGTGGACTGTCAAACCTGATAGGTCTGCTTCCCTATCTAAGAGTGCTTGAATCCACTCCAGTCCAGCCACAGTCAAGGTGATGTCGTATTCTTTAGCAAGAGAAACAACTTCTATTTCAGAAACTCCTAAAATGAGGATTCGCTTGCTGAGTCCAGCTTGCCTGAGTTCAATGGCTTCATCGATATTGGAAACGCAAAAGCCATCAACATCATCTTGAATAGCCGTCGCAACAGCAACAGCCCCATGACCATAGGCATTAGCCTTGACTACTGCAAATTTGAGCGTTCCTTGAGGGATATGAGCCCCCATTTGCTGAATATTTTGTCGAATAGCTCCCAGATGAATCAGAGCCTTGGTTGGTCTATGTGGACTAGCTTTCATGATTTTCCTCCAAAATGACACTGGCTATCACAAACTGATCGGTATGGCTGATAGACAGCCAAATCTTTCCTAAAAATGGTGCCTGACTAAAATAAGGCGCCCCGCGTTCATTATTCAAGACTTCCAAATCCTGAAAACCGATTTTTCCAATACCCGTTCCCATAGCCTTGGAAAATGCCTCCTTAGCCGACCAGCGACCAGCTAAATATTCGATTTGTCTGCGCCCTTTAAGACTGTTAAACCGTTCCATTTCCTTAGCGGTCAGCACGCGCTTAGCAAATCCTTCATGTCGTGTAACTGCGCTTTCTATCGAAGCCAATTCTTCGATGTCAATTCCGTGTCCAACTATCATTCTCATCAAAAGGAGTTGAGATTCCCCCAACTCCATCCTTTTCACTTATTTTGTCAAGGTAGCATAGATTTCTTCTACCAAGGTCTCTGTATTTTCCCAACCTAGGCAAGGGTCGGTAATGGAGCAGCCAAAGACCTCTGGTTGGTTTTGACGACCATCTGCTAGGTAGGATTCAATCATAAAGCCTCGAACCGTCTTTTTGATTTTCTCGTTCCAATCACGATTTTGCAAGGTCTGGCGAACAATTCGAATTTGCTCCATATATTGCTTGCCTGAGTTGTCATGGTTGGTATCAATGAGGATAAAGGGATTTTCAAGTCCCATAGTTTCATAGCGTTCAATGGCATTTAGCAGGGTTTCATAGTAAAAGTTAGGCTCATTTTTCCCATATTCATTGACTGCGCCACGAAGGATGACGTGGGCCAAGGGATTTCCTGAAGTCTCAACTTCTTGACCATGGAAGAGGAAGGTCTGTTTGTTCTGAGCGGCATAGATACCGTTAAACATAACCCCAAGATTTCCTGAGGTTGGATTTTTCATTCCCACTGGTGCATCAATCCCTGAAGCCACAAAACGGTGCTCTTGGTCTTCCACAGAACGAGCCCCTACAGCATGGTAGCTAACCAAATCATCTACCAAGACCAGATTTGACGGATAAAGCATCTCATCTGCCGTTGTCAAACCAGTCTCTGTAATCACGCGGTAATGTAACTGGCGTACAGCCTGCAAGCCGTTAATCAGGCTTGGAGCCTTAGAGGTATCTGGTTGGTGAACCAAACCTTTATAGCCGTCTCCGTTAGTACGAGGTTTAGCAGTATAAACACGCATAACCATGAAAATCTTGTCCGCCACCTTCTTCTGCAAGGCGGATAAACGGCGGGCATATTCCAAGACAGCCTCTTCATTATCAGAAGAGCAAGGACCAATCACCAAAAGGATACGGTCATCTTCTCCTGAAATAATGTCTGCCAATTCTCTATCACGGCGCTCCTTTAGTCGCAGGGCTTCCGCAGACAATTGGGTTTCTGCCTTGATTGCTTCAATATCAATTTCTTGACCTTTTTCAATAAATGCCATCTTATTCTCCTAGCGTTTGATAGATTTCTCTGACAAGGGCTTCCGTATTTTCCCAGCCAAGACAAGGGTCTGTGATAGACTTGCCAAATACTTCTGGTTCGTTTTGACGGCCGTCTTCTAGATAAGACTCAATCATAAAACCACGAACGTACTGCTTGATTTTGTCATTCCAATCACGGTTAATCAAAGTCTGGCGAACAATTCGAATCTGGTCCATGTATTGCTTACCAGAGTTGTCATGATTGGTATCCACGATGATAAAAGGATTTTCCAAGCCCATTTTCTCATACTGGGCAATAGTATCCATCAAATTATCATAGTAGTAGTTGGGAATATTCTTACCATACTCATTGATCGCTCCACGAAGAATAGCGTGCGAAAGCGGGTTCCCAGTTGTTTCTACTTCTTTTCCTAGGAAGAGGAAACTTTGTTTGTTTTGAGCAGCATAAATCCCATTAAACATAACATTGAGATTTCCAGAGGTTGGATTTTTAAAACCAGTCGCAAAATCTGCCCCACTTGCCACAAAGCGGTGTTGCTGATCTTCAACCGAACGGGCACCAACCGCCATGTAAGAAATCAAATCATCTACTAGCGGAAGATTTTCAGGATAAAGCATTTCATCAGCTGTCGTCATACCTGTTTCTGTGATGACACGATAGTGGAGATGGCGAACGGCTTTGATTCCATTGATAAGACTAGGCGCTTCTGTCGCATTAGGCTGGTGAATCAAGCCCTTATAGCCATCTCCGTTGGTACGGGGTTTGGCAGTATAAACACGCATAACCATAAAGATACGGTCTGCCACCTCTTCTTGTAGAGCTGCCAAACGCTTAGCATATTCAAGGACAGCTTCTTCATTGTCAGATGAGCATGGCCCGATTACCAAGAGAATTCGCTGGTCTTCTCCACGTATAATGGCTTCTAGCTCTTGATCGCGTTGTGATTTCCTCTCTAAAGCTTGGCCTTCTAGTTTTGATAAGGCACGAACTTCTTCAATATTAATTTTAGGACTTTTTGCTGTAAATACCATAACTCATCTCCTTATAAAGCAAACGGATACCAAGTAAAAATTTACTTTTCACAAGGTATCCGCCTCTAAACTATCTCATTTTATTGTCTTTTACCGTGACAGTTTTTAAACTTCTTACCAGAACCACATGGGCAAAGTTCATTCCGTCCAATCTGGCTCAAATCCAAATCTTCTGGGATATTTGCTTGGTGGGCAGCGATATTGCGAGTCGCTGTTGTACTGATATGGTGTTCTGCTTGTGGTCTTTCTTGTTCATGAATTTGTGCTTTCATCATCAAACGTGTCACATCAAACTCGATCGAACCAATCATGTCATTAAACATACGGAAACCTTCTGCCTGATACTCAACAACAGGGTTGTTCTGAGCATAGCCACGAAGTCCTACCGCGTTACGCAATTGATCAAGGGCGTCGATATGATCTGTCCACTTGTTATCCACCACTCGTAGAATCAAGACTTTTTGGAACTCTTTAACTGCTTCTTCATCGCGTAGTTTTGAAACCTGACTATCGTAAACCTTCAAGGCACGTTGGAAGAGCTCTTCCTTGATGGCCTTATCAGACAAGCCTGACAAGTCTTCCATCGTAATAGAATCTTCTGGAAGCAAGTTATACTTAGCAAAGTTCAAAATTGCTTCTAGTTTTTCATCTTGTTTGGCACGCGCATGACCATCAACGACACGACCAATCGTGCGTTTGATCATAGCCTGAATTTCAGGTGCCAAGTCACGATCTGCAGTGATAACGTCGTAACGTTGAGCGTAGATAATCTCACGTTGTTCACGCATGACATCGTCGTATTGAAGGACTTGTTTACGGGTATCGTAGTTATTTCCTTCAACACGTTTTTGTGCTGCTTCAACCTGACGCGTCAACATACGAGACTCAATGGCCTCTTCAGACATATTCAAGCGTTCAAAGATTCCCTTCAAGCGTTCAGAACCAAAACGTTTCATCAAATCATCTTCAAGAGATAGGTAGAATTGTGACTCACCTGGGTCTCCTTGACGACCTGAACGTCCACGAAGCTGGTTATCGATACGACGGCTTTCATGACGTTCTGTACCAATAACACAAAGTCCACCAAGTTCACGAACCCCTTCACCAAGCTTGATGTCGGTACCACGACCGGCCATGTTAGTCGCAATGGTAACAGCACCACGTTGACCAGCATTCATGATGATTTGGGCTTCTTTATAGTGGTTTTTGGCATTCAAGACCTCGTGAGGAACGCCAGCTGCGACTAATTTCTTAGAAATATAGTCACTGGTTTCAACCGCTACTGTACCAACCAAGACTGGTTGACCTTTTTGGTAACGAGCCTTAACATCTTCGACAACCGCCTTAAACTTAGCCTCGATACTTGCATAAAGAAGGTCTGAGTGGTCAATACGTTGAACAGGACGGTTGGTTGGGATTGGAATAACACGAATGTTGTAAATTTCACGGAATTCTTCTTCCTCAGTCTTACCTGTACCCGTCATACCAGACAATTTCTTGTACATACGGAAAAGGTTTTGGTAAGTGATTGAGGCAGATGTCTTGGTTTCATCCTGAATTGGCACACCTTCTTTGGCTTCAATAGCTTGGTGCAATCCATCAGAATAACGACGACCTTCCATAGTACGACCCGTAAATTGGTCAACGATCAAGATTTCTTGTTCTTCGCTCACCACATAGTCAATATCGAGAAGCATGATGTAGTTGGCACGAAGAGCGTTATCGATAAAGTGAGTCAGAGCTACGTTTTCGATGTCATAGAGATTTTCAAGTTTGAAGTAGCTTTCAGCCTTGTCAATCCCTGAATCAGACAAACCAATAGTCTTAGACTGCACATCGATGATGTAGTCGTCTTTGTCCAAAGATTTTACATAGTGGTCTGCCATGTGATACAACTGGCTGGTTTCAACTGCGTTAGCACCTGATACGATCAAAGGTGTACGGGCCTCGTCAATCAAGATTGAGTCAACCTCATCGACCAAGGCATAGTTAAGCGGACGTTGTACCATGTTTTCAGCGCGAACGACCATGTTATCACGAAGGTAGTCAAATCCAATTTCTGAGTTGGTTGAGTAGGTAATATCACACTCATAGGCTTCTTTTTTCTCCATTGGGGATTTGGCAGCCAAGTTAATCCCTACTGACAAACCAAGCCATGAGTACAATTCACCCATCTCAGTCGCATCACGTTCTGACAAGTATTCATTGACCGTAACTACGTGAACCCCTTTACCGGAAAGGGCATTGAGGTATACGGGCATGGTCGCAGTCAAGGTTTTCCCTTCCCCTGTACGCATTTCAGGCACGTCACCATGGTGAAGAACGATTCCCCCCATGACCTGAACCTTATATGGGAAGAGGCCTAGGACACGTTTGGCACCCTCACGGACAACCGCAAAAGCTTCATAAAGCAATGAATCCAGTGATTCTCCATTTTGATAACGTTCTTTAAATTCAACTGTTTTTGCTTTTAGTTGGTCATCTGTCAAAGCAGCCATTTGGTCTTCGTATTTGAAAACCTTGTCAGCCATCTTTTCCAGACGACGGATTTCTCCTTTATCATTTTCGATAATTGTTTTTAAAATATTAGCCATGTTTTTCCTTACTTTAAATTCCGAATATTTTAGAATGTTCTTTTAATTTTAGCACAATTACTGATTATTTTCAAGGAAGAATCCCCATTTTGAAAAGGAAAAAGAGGCTAGTTTCCAAGCTAACCTCTCTGATTTTTATGATACTTTAATTGCCAAAAATCGGCAAAATAGCAAATAGGATAAATAGATTTATCCAAAAAGAAAGACAACAGATAAGTCCAAAAACAAAGAGACTGACTTTCTTGGACAGCAAGGCCATCAAAATCGACAGAATTCCAAAAACTAGTAAAACTTTCTGCATGATTAAGAGATTGATAGATATTCCCAGAACTGGTTTATCCCAAGGAACAAAGAAGAAAGCCAGCCAGATCAGCAGAACTAAACCAATATAGACCTTAGAATAGCGTGTAATAAATGATTTTAGACGTTCCATAAGCAACCTCCTACAAATAGAAAGTAATATAATAATCAATGAAAATCAAAGAGCAAACTAGGAAACTAGCCGCAGGCTGTACTTGAGTA
>NZ_JVLX01000041.1:0-558 GCF_001070815.1 Streptococcus pseudopneumoniae
GTTTTCAACATTTGTGACCTTGCCACCTTCTGGAATCTTGATGCCTTTAGTGTAGTCCTCTGGCGTTAACGGAGTATTCGTTACTGGCGTTTCAATTTCCTTAACTGGCGTTACATTAACTGGAACGTCAACAGTAATTGTTTTTCCATTTGGTAATTCAATCGTTACTTTAACTGGATCCTTCTTACCTGGAGTTGTCAAGTCTGGAATGTTTTCAACATTTGTGACCTTGCCACCCTCTGGAATTTTAATTCCTTTGGTGTAATCCTCTGGCGTTAACGGAGTATTCGTTACTGGCGTTTCAATTTCCTTAACTGGAGTTACATTAACTGGAATGTCAACAGTAATCACTTTTCCATTTGGTAATTCAACTGTTACCTTAACTGGATCTTTCTTACCTGGAGTTGTTAAGTCTGGAATGTTCTCAACATTTGTGACCTTGCCACCTTCTGGAATCGTGATTCCTTTTGTATAATCCTCTGGCGTTAACGGAGTATTCGTTACTGGCGTTTCAATTTCATTAACTGGAGTTACATTAACTGGAACGTCAACAGTAAT
>NZ_JVLX01000042.1:0-29410 GCF_001070815.1 Streptococcus pseudopneumoniae
GCTTCGTAGAGACTAAGAAATTACCAAATGGTGATACAGAACACATCTACGAAAGAGTGGTAGCACCAACGCCAACACCTACTCCTACTCCAACTCCATTTGAATACAAAGTGATCACTACATTTGTGGATGAAAACGGAGTATTAATTATTCCTGATGAAAATGGTTCACATCCAGGTAAACCATTAGAAAATTATGAACTAGTCCGTACGGAAACAGATGCAAATGGAAATGTTCGCAATGTTTACCGTAAGATTCAATCTCAAAAACCAGTGCAACCGGTAGAGCCAGCAACTCCAGCAATGCCTGAACAGCCAGCTAAACCAGAGGTACCAGCAACTCCAGTACAGCCAACAGCAGTGAAAGAAGCTGAAGGTAAACGCGAATTGCCAAATACTGGTACAGAAGACAATGCAAGCCTAGCAGCACTTGGACTTCTTGGAGTATTGAGTGGATTCGGTCTTGTAGCCCGCAAGAAGAAAGAAGACTAATCTTTCTAATTGACATGATTTGTTTGGAATGAACAGATTATCCTTAAAGCTGATGAATCGATGATTCGTCAGCTTTTTGCTGTTGTTACCAGAGTTACAAAGTGGTAATAGAAATCAGGCTCTCAGAGAGGAAATAATGGTTATAGTTTCTTCTTTTGGTGAAAATATGCTATAATAGAGAGTAAAAACTTTGAAAGAAAGAAAAAGATGAATTTAAAAGATTACATTGCAACAATTGAAAATTATCCAAAGGAAGGAATTACCTTCCGTGATATCAGTCCTTTGATGGCTGATGGAAATGCTTATAGCTACGCTGTTCGTGAAATCGTTCAATATGCTACTGACAAGAAAATCGATATGATCGTAGGGCCTGAAGCTCGTGGTTTTATCGTGGGCTGTCCAGTTGCTTTTGAGTTGGGAATTGGTTTTGCGCCTGTTCGTAAGCCAGGGAAATTGCCACGTGAAGTCATTTCTGCTGACTATGAAAAAGAGTACGGAGTTGATACCTTGACTATGCATGCTGACGCCATTAAGCCAGGTCAACGTGTTCTTATCGTAGATGACCTCTTGGCAACAGGTGGAACTGTTAAGGCAACCATCGAGATGATTGAAAAACTTGGTGGTGTTGTAGCAGGTTGTGCCTTCCTTGTTGAATTGGATGAATTGAACGGCCGTGAAAAAATCGGTGACTACGATTACAAAGTTCTGATGCATTATTAATCAAAAACAGTCCCTAGGGCTGTTTTCTCTACATTAGGATATAAAAATAGACTATAGCTAGTTAGAGAAAAACTATAATTGAAAACTATATCTTCTTGCAGTATAATAAAAGGACTAGGTGTTTGAGATTTAGTTTCATACTCAATGAAAATCAAAGAGCAAACTAGGAAACTAGCCGCAGGTTGCTCAAAACACTGTTTTGAGGTTGTGGATAGAACTGACGAAGTCAGTAACATATCTACGGCAAGGCAACGTTGACGCGGTTTGAAGAGATTTTCGAAGAGTTTCAAACATATGCAATGATTCCTGAAAGAATACAGTTAGGAGAGGGTTATGCCGATTCGAATTGATAAAAAATTACCAGCTGTTGAGATTTTACGGACAGAGAACATCTTTGTCATGGATGATCAACGTGCAGCCCACCAAGATATCCGTCCCTTGAAGATTTTAATTTTAAATCTTATGCCACAGAAAATGGTCACAGAGACCCAGTTGTTACGCCATTTGGCCAATACACCCCTACAACTGGATATTGATTTTCTTTATATGGAAAGCCACCGTTCTAAGACAACTCGTTCAGAGCACATGGAGACCTTTTATAAAACTTTTCCTGAAGTTAAGGACGAGTATTTTGATGGGATGATAATCACGGGTGCTCCAGTTGAGCATTTACCATTTGAGGAAGTGGACTATTGGGAGGAATTCAGTCAGGTAATCGAATGGTCCAAGACCCATGTCTATTCGACCCTTCATATCTGTTGGGGTGCTCAGGCGGGACTCTATCTGCGTTATGGGGTTGAAAAATACCAGATGGACAGTAAGTTATCGGGTATCTATCCTCAGGATGCTTTAAAAGAGGGGCACCTTCTCTTTAGAGGCTTTGACGATAGCTATGTATCCCCTCATTCTCGTCACACGGAGATTTCTAAGGAAGAGGTCTTAAACAAAACCAATCTCGAGATTTTATCAGAGGGTCCTCAGGTTGGAGTTTCGATTTTGGCTAGTCGTGATTTACGAGAAATTTATAGTTTTGGGCATTTGGAATATGATCGTGATACCTTGGCAAATGAATATTTCCGAGATCGTGATGCAGGTCTAGATCCACATATTCCAGAAAATTACTTTAAGGATGACGATGTCAACCAGACACCTTGTCTTTGTTGGTCTTCATCAGCAGCCCTCTTTTTCAGTAACTGGGTGAACTATGCCGTCTATCAGGAAACCCCTTTTGACTGGAGAAAAATAGAAGATGATGCTTCTGCATTTGGGTATTTATAAGAGGAATTATGACATATTTAGACGCTTTTAAATCAGGGAACTTGGTTTTGCCGAGTGCCCTGCTCTTGCATTTTAAGGAACTCTTTCCTTCCAGCGATGATTTTCTGGTCTGGCAATTTTTCTATTTGCAAAATACGACAGGCTTAGAAGAAATGTCGCCAAGCCAGATTGCTGAAAGGATTGGCAAGGAAATTTCAGATGTCAACCAGGCCATTTCTAATCTGACGGAAAGGGGACTGCTTCAGTATCGAACGATCGAATTGAATGGTGAAATTGAATTGCTTTTTGATGCTAGTTTAGCCTTGGAACGATTGGATGACTTGCTTGGAGCTAGTTCTTCGAGTTCAGGTCAGTTGACACCTCAAAACCAGCTCAAGGATTTGGTAGAAACCTTCCAGCAGGAGTTGGGACGCCTGTTGACACCTTTTGAGATTGAGGATTTGACCAAGACACTAAAAGAAGATGGAACCAGTGCTGACTTGATTAAAGAAGCTCTTCGTGAAGCTGTTTTGAATGGCAAACCAAACTGGAAGTACATTCAGGCGATTTTGAGAAACTGGCGCCATGAAGGTATCAAAAGCGTGGCTCAAATTGAGGCTAAGAGAGCAGAGAGAGAAGCAAACAATCCTCAGTTGACACAGGTATCTGCAGATTTCAGAAATGCTATGGATCTCTGGAAGGATTAATCCATGTAAGCAGGCTTGAAATCCGAGTAAGATTTGCAAGCTGTGTCTAATTGTGATAAAATAAATAGAAAATAAATTGAAAAAAGAGGTATGTGAAATGTCACGTAAACCATTTATCGCTGGTAACTGGAAAATGAACAAAAATCCAGAAGAAGCTAAAGCATTCGTTGAAGCAGTTGCATCAAAACTTCCTTCATCAGATCTTGTTGAAGCAGGTATCGCAGCTCCAGCTCTTGATTTGACAACTGTTCTTGCGGCTGCAAAAGGTTCAAACCTTAAAGTTGCTGCTCAAAACTGCTACTTTGAAAATGCAGGTGCCTTCACTGGTGAAACAAGCCCACAAGTTTTGAAAGAAATCGGTACTGACTATGTTGTTATCGGTCACTCAGAACGCCGTGACTACTTCCATGAAACTGACGAAGATATCAACAAAAAAGCAAAAGCAATCTTTGCAAACGGTATGCTTCCAATCATCTGTTGTGGTGAGTCACTTGAAACTTACGAAGCTGGTAAAGCTGCTGAATTTGTAGGTGCTCAAGTATCTGCTGCATTGGCTGGATTGACTGCTGAACAAGTTGCTGCATCAGTTATTGCTTACGAGCCAATCTGGGCTATCGGTACTGGTAAATCAGCTTCACAAGACGATGCACAAAAAATGTGTAAAGTTGTTCGTGACGTTGTAGCTGCTGACTTCGGTCAAGAAGTTGCAGACAAAGTTCGTGTTCAATACGGTGGTTCTGTTAAACCTGAAAACGTTGCTTCATACATGGCTTGCCCAGACGTTGACGGTGCCCTTGTTGGTGGTGCGTCACTTGAAGCTGAAAGCTTCTTGGCATTGCTTGACTTTGTAAAATAATTAGTAAGTAGCAAAAGCTAGGTGGAACAGCATTCAGATGTCTGTTCCATTTTTTGTAGAGGAGGAAAGATTGAAAACAAAGATTGGGAAAATTGGATTAGCAGGTGCCTTTTTGCTTGGGTTGGCAGTCAATCAAGTGGCTGCAAATGAAGCTGAAGTGAAAGCCTCTTCGGAAGAAAGCAGTGTGCAAGCTTCTTCTAGCAAGGTAGAAGAAAAGAAATCAGAAACAACTGCAAGTCAAAAAGAAGAAGAGAAAAAAGTTGAGACTTCTTCTAGTCAGCGTCCAGAGAAAAAGGAAGAAGTCAAAGAGACGCGAGCTAGTAGTCAGAAAGAAGAAAGTAAACCAAATTCAACATCAGCACACTGGGAGGGTGACTTCTATGTAAAAGCAGATGGTTCCAAAGCTAAGAGTGAATGGATTTTCGATACTAACTACAATAGTTGGTTTTATATAAAGTCTGATGGTCGTTATGCCCAAAAAGAATGGCATGGAAATTATTACCTCAAAGCGGGTGGTTACATGGCTAAAAATGAATGGGTTTATGATAACCAATATAAGAGCTGGTTCTACCTCAAGGCAGACGGTTCTTATGCAAATCAAGAATGGCAGAAAATTAGTGGCAAATGGTACTATTTCAAGAAATGGGGCTATATGGCTAAAAGCCAGTGGCAAGGAAATTATTTCTTGAATGGTCAAGGTGCCATGATGCAAAACGAATGGCTTTACGATCCAGCTTATTCTTCTTATTTCTATCTTAAGGCAGATGGTTCTTACGCTAATGAACAGTGGCAAAAGATTGATGGCAAGTGGTATTATTTCAAGAAGTGGGGTTACATGGCCAAAGATGAGTGGCAGGGTAACTACTATTTGACAGGAAGTGGTGCCATGGCTACAGGTGAGTTAGTGATGGACGATACTCGTTATACTTTTGCTGATTCAGGGGAACTGAAAGAAAAGAAAGCCTTGAATGTTGGTTGGGTTTATCGAAACGGACACCGTTACTTCTTTAACCATCGTGAAGAACAAGTTGGAACAGACCGTGCTAAGAAGGTGATTGATGTCAGTGAGCATAATGGCCGCATTAGTGATTGGAAAAAGGTTATCCAGGAAAATGGGGTTGACGGCGTTATTGTTCGCTTGGGATATAGTGGTGTAGAAGATAAGGAATTGGCTTATAATATTCAAGAATTTAATCGACTAGGCATTCCTTATGGTGTTTATCTTTATACCTATGCAGAAAATGAAACAGATGCTGAGAATGATGCCAAACAGACTATTGAACTCTTGAAAAAATACAAGATGAACTTGTCTTATCCAATTTACTATGATGTTGAAAACTGGGAATATGAAAATAAATCTAAGAAAGCTCCATCAGATACAGACACTTGGGTTAAAATCATCAATAAGTATATGGAAACCATGAAAAAAGCAGGTTATCAAAATGTGAAAGTTTATAGCTATCGTCAACTTTTACAAACTCGTTTGAATCATCCAAATATTTTACAACATGTAAACTGGGTTGCAGCCTATACGGATGCGCTTGATTGGAATAATCCTCATTATTCAGGAGAAAAAGGATGGCAATATACTTCATCTGACCTTCTCAAAGGGATTCGAGGACGTGTGGATGTCAGCGTCTGGTATTAAGCTGTAAAACTGAGAAAGAGAGTGGGACAGAAATCGGTAATTCGTTAGAATTTGATTTCGTCGTACCACCTCCGCACAGTTGAGTAGGGCTGTAAAAGCTGATGAAATCAGCGTAGTAGAGCCCACTCAACTACTGCGTCTTGCTTGACAATCCAAAGATAATTGAGAGGCTAGGGCTTTTGTCCCAGCCTCTTTTCTTTATTTTATCTCTGTTAAGAGAGTTTGAAAGTGACTGGATTTCATTCTAAAAAATTCTTAAATTATCAGTCTATTGCAACTTTTCTCATGTGAGTCATTTGGCTTGCTATTGGTTTTCCTTAGTAGTATACTAAGGTAGTAATCATTAAGAAGTGGTTACAAATAATAATGAATGAGGTAAAATAAAATGGTAGAATTGAAAAAAGAAGCAGTAAAAGACGTAACATCATTGACAAAAGCAGCGCCAGTAGCATTGGCAAAAACAAAGGAAGTATTGAACCAAGCTGTTGCTGATTTGTATGTGGCCCATGTGGCTTTGCACCAAGTACACTGGTACATGCGTGGTCGTGGTTTCCTTGTATGGCATCCAAAAATGGATGAGTATATGGAAGCTCTTGATGGTCAATTGGATGAAATCAGCGAACGCTTGATTACACTTGGTGGTAGCCCATTCTCTACATTGACAGAATTCCTTCAAAACAGTGAAATCGAAGAAGAAGCTGGTGAATACCGTAATGTTGAAGAAAGCTTGGAACGTGTCCTTGCTATCTACCGTTACTTGTCAGAACTCTTCCAAAAAGGTTTGGATGTTACTGATGAAGAAGGTGACGATGTGACAAACGGTATCTTTACAGATGCTAAAACTGAAACTGATAAAACAATCTGGATGCTTGCCGCAGAACTTGGACAAGCACCTGGTTTGTAAGAAATAGAATAATCATATAAAAATCTGTAGGATGCCTCTTACAGATTTTTTTCTATTCTGTAAGCTATTCCAAACCAGTCTTTTTTTGAGTTTTTTGATAAAATAGTACTATCAGTGAAAAGGATGGAAGCATGACTAAGAAAATCGTAGCTATTTGGGCCCAGGATGAAGAGGGTGTGATTGGTAAGGACAATCGTCTGCCTTGGTATTTGCCAGCAGAATTGCAACACTTTAAAGAAACAACTCTGAATCATGCTATCTTGATGGGGCGTGTGACCTTTGATGGGATGGGTCGTCGCTTGCTTCCAAAACGGGAGACCTTGATTTTGACACGTAACCCGGAAGAAAAGATAGATGGTGTTACTACTTTTTATGATGTCCAGTCTGTCTTGGACTGGTATCAGGCTCAAGACAAGAATCTCTATATTCTCGGTGGGAAGCAAATTTTTCAGGCTTTTGAACCCTACCTTGATGAAGTGATTATGACTCAAATTCATACTCGGGTGGAGGGAGATACCTATTTCCCTGAAGAGTTTGACTTGTCTCTTTTTGAGACAGTTTCAAGCAAATCCTATACCAAAGATGAGAAGAATCCTTATGATTTTACCATCCAATACCGCAAGAGAAAGGAAGTCTAATGGAACGTAGTATATTTGGTTTTTTTACAGCCATGCTGTGTTTGGTCTGCTTGCTTGCTGGAGCACAGGCTTTTCGTAAAAAGCGCTATGGACTTTCTGTCCTGCTCTGGTTAAATGCCTTTACCAATTTGGTCAATAGTATCCATGCTTTTTACATGACCTTATTTTAGATAGAATGACAGTATAGAATAGAACGGAAGGAAATCATGCCTACAAATAGGAATAATGATATGATGGTTTATTGCTCATTTTGTGGCAAAAGCCAAGAAGAAGTACAAAAGATAATCGCAGGTAACAACGCCTTTATCTGTAATGAATGTGTGGAGTTAGCCCAGGAAATCATTCGTGAGGAGTTGGCGGAAGAAGTCTTGGCAGACTTGTCTGAAGTTCCAAAACCAATCGAACTCCTCCATATCTTGAACCACTATGTAATTGGTCAAGATCGTGCCAAACGTGCCTTGGCAGTGGCAGTTTACAACCACTACAAACGTATCAATTTCCACGATACGCGTGAAGAGTCAGAAGATGTGGATTTGCAGAAGTCAAACATCTTGATGATTGGCCCAACTGGTTCAGGGAAAACTTTCCTGGCTCAGACCTTGGCTAAGAGCTTAAATGTGCCTTTTGCGATTGCGGATGCGACAGCTCTTACCGAGGCTGGTTATGTGGGTGAGGACGTGGAAAATATTCTTCTCAAACTCTTGCAGGCTGCTGACTTTAACATTGAACGTGCAGAGCGTGGCATTATCTATGTGGATGAAATTGACAAGATTGCTAAGAAGAGTGAGAACGTGTCTATCACACGTGATGTTTCTGGTGAAGGCGTGCAACAAGCCCTTCTCAAGATTATCGAAGGAACTGTTGCTAGCGTGCCGCCTCAAGGTGGACGCAAACATCCGCAACAAGAGATGATTCAAGTGGATACCAAAAATATTCTCTTCATCGTGGGTGGTGCTTTTGATGGCATTGAAGAAATTGTCAAACAACGTCTGGGTGAAAAAGTCATCGGATTTGGTCAAAATAATAAAGCGATTGACGAAAACAGCTCTTACATGCAAGAAATCATCGCAGAAGATATTCAAAAATTTGGTATTATCCCTGAGTTGATTGGACGCTTGCCTGTTTTTGCTGCTCTTGAGCAATTGACGGTTGATGACTTGGTTCGTATCTTGAAAGAGCCAAGAAATGCCTTGGTCAAACAATACCAAACCTTGCTTTCTTATGATGATGTCGAGTTGGAATTTGACGACGAAGCCCTTCAAGAAATCGCCAATAAGGCTATCGAACGCAAAACTGGTGCGCGTGGTCTTCGCTCGATCATCGAAGAAACCATGCTAGACGTCATGTTTGAAGTACCGAGTCAGGAAAATGTGAAATTGGTTCGCATCACAAAAGAAGCTGTCGATGGAACGGATAAACCAATCTTGGAAACAGCCTAGAGGTGACTATGGAACTTAATACACACAATGCTGAAATCTTGCTCAGTGCGGCTAATAAATCCCACTATCCTCAGGATGAACTGCCAGAGATTGCCCTAGCAGGGCGTTCAAATGTTGGTAAATCTAGCTTTATCAATACCATGCTGAACCGCAAGAATCTAGCCCGAACATCAGGTAAACCTGGTAAAACCCAGCTTCTCAACTTCTTTAATATCGATGATAAGATGCGCTTTGTGGATGTGCCTGGTTATGGCTATGCCCGTGTTTCTAAAAAGGAACGTGAAAAGTGGGGGCGCATGATTGAGGAGTACCTAACGACTCGGGAAAATCTCCGTGCAGTGGTCAGTCTAGTTGACCTTCGTCATGACCCGTCAGCAGATGATGTGCAGATGTACGAATTTCTTAAGTATTATGAGATTCCAGTCATCATTGTGGCGACCAAGGCAGACAAGATTCCACGTGGTAAATGGAACAAGCACGAATCAGCAATCAAAAAGAAATTAAACTTTGACCCAAGTGACGACTTCATCCTCTTTTCATCTGTCAGCAAGGCAGGGATGGATGAGGCTTGGGATGCAATCTTAGAAAAATTGTGAGGAAAAGAAAATGGCAAAAACAATTCATACAGATAAGGCCCCAAAGGCTATCGGACCCTATGTTCAAGGAAAAATCGTTGGCAACCTTTTGTTTGCTAGTGGTCAAGTTCCTCTCTCTCCTGAAACTGGGGAAATCGTTGGAGAAACGATTCAAGAACAGACAGAACAAGTCTTGAAAAACATTGGTGCTATTTTGGCAGAAGCAGGAACTGACTTTGACCATGTTGTCAAAACAACTTGCTTCTTGAGCGATATGAACGACTTTGTTCCTTTTAACGAGGTTTACCAAACGGCCTTTAAAGAGGAATTTCCAGCTCGTTCAGCAGTAGAGGTAGCTCGTCTTCCTCGTGATGTAAAAGTCGAAATCGAAGTCATCGCAGAGATTGGATAAGCTAGTTGAAGTTTGGTGTTGCCAAACTTCTTTTGATATAAGGAGAGATAGATGACAAAGAAACAACTTCACTTGGTGATTGTGACAGGAATGAGTGGTGCAGGGAAAACAGTTGCCATTCAGTCCTTCGAAGATTTGGGTTATTTTACTATTGATAATATGCCTCCAGCTCTCTTGCCTAAGTTTTTGCAGTTGGTGGAAACAAAGGAAGACGACCATAAGTTGGCCTTGGTAGTAGATATGCGTAGCCGTTCTTTCTTCTCAGAGATTCAAGATGTTTTGGATGAGTTGGAAAACAAGGAAGAACTGGACTTTAAAATTCTCTTTTTGGATGCAGCTGATAAAGAATTGGTCGCGCGTTACAAGGAAACCAGACGGAGTCACCCACTAGCTGCAGATGGTCGGATTTTGGATGGAATCAAGCTGGAACGTGAGCTCTTGGCGCCTTTGAAAAATATGAGCCAAAATGTGGTGGATACGACTGAACTCACTCCACGTGAGCTGCGCAAAACCCTTGCAGAGCAGTTTTCAGATCAAGAGCAAGCCCAGTCTTTCCGTATCGAAGTCATGTCTTTTGGCTTTAAATATGGAATCCCGATTGATGCAGATTTAGTCTTTGATGTTCGATTCTTGCCAAATCCCTACTATCTACCAGAACTGCGTAATCAAACGGGAGTGGATGAGCCAGTGTACGACTATGTCATGAACCATCCTGAGTCCGAAGACTTTTATCAACATTTATTGGCCTTGATTGAGCCGATTTTGCCAAGTTACCAAAAGGAAGGTAAGTCTGTTTTGACTATTGCCATGGGTTGTACGGGTGGGCAACACCGTAGTGTGGCCTTTGCTAAACGCTTGGCGCAGGACTTATCCAAGAATTGGCCTGTTAATGAAGGGCATCGCGACAAAGACCGAAGAAAGGAAACGGTAAACCGTTCATGAGAAAACCAAAGATAACGGTGATTGGTGGAGGAACTGGGATCCCTGTCATTCTTAAGAGTCTGCGTGAAAAAGATGTGGAAATCGCTGCTATCGTAACGGTGGCGGATGATGGCGGTTCATCAGGTGAACTCCGAAAAAATATGCAGCAATTGACACCGCCAGGGGATCTTCGCAATGTCCTTGTGGCCATGTCGGATATGCCAAAATTTTATGAAAAGGTCTTTCAGTATCGCTTTTCTGAGGATGCCGGAGCCTTTGCTGGCCATCCATTGGGCAATCTCATTATTGCAGGTCTGTCAGAAATGCAGGGGTCGACCTATAATGCCATGCAGTTGCTAAGCAAATTTTTCCACACAACTGGGAAGATTTATCCTTCCAGTGACCATCCCTTGACCCTTCATGCAGTCTTCCAGGACGGGACAGAGGTGGCTGGAGAGAGTCATATTGCAGACCATCCAGGCATGATTGATCATGTTTATGTGACCAATACCCTCAACGATGATACGCCTCTGGCTAGCCGTCGAGTAGTGCAGACCATTCTTGAAAGTGACATGATTGTCCTAGGTCCTGGTTCTCTCTTTACCTCTATTTTGCCCAATATCGTGATTAAGGAAATCGGGCAGGCGCTTTTGGAAACCAAGGCAGAAATCGCCTATGTCTGCAATATCATGACTCAACGTGGGGAGACGGAACACTTTACAGATAGCGACCATGTGGAAGTCTTGCATCGTCATCTTGGCAGACCTTTTATCGACACTGTCTTGGTGAATATCGAAAAAGTGCCTCAGGAATACATGAATTCCAACCGTTTTGATGAATATTTGGTCCAGGTGGAACATGATTTTGCTGGTCTTTGTAAGCAAGTTCCGCGTGTGATTTCATCCAACTTCCTTCGTCTGGAAAATGGGGGTGCCTTCCACGATGGAGATTTGATCGTGGATGAGTTGATGCGCATTATAAAGGTGAGAAAATGAGTTTCACAGTAGCAGTAAAAGAAGAAATTCTAGGTCAGCACCATCTGAGCCGGCATGAATTATCTGCCATTATCAAGATGTCTGGTAGCATCGGTCTTTCGACTTCGGGCTTGACCTTGTCTGTCGTGACAGAAAATGCCAAACTGGCTCGGCACCTCTATGAGTCCTTTCTCCATTTCTACGAAATCAAATCGGAAATCCGACACCACCAACGGAGCAATCTTCGTAAGAATCGGGTCTATACCGTTTTTACAGATGAAAAGGTGCAGGACTTATTGAGTGATTTGCACTTGGCAGACTCGTTCTTTGGTCTGGAAACAGGTATTGATGGGGCGATTTTATCAGACGAGGAAGCAGGCCGTGCCTATCTCTGTGGCGCTTTCTTGGCAAATGGCAGCATTCGTGACCCTGAGTCAGGCAAGTACCAGTTGGAAATCAGTTCTGTTTATCTGGACCACGCGCAAGGGATTGCCTCTCTTCTCCAGCAGTTTTTACTGGATGCCAAGGTGCTTGAACGCAAGAAGGGGGCTGTGACCTATCTCCAGCGAGCCGAAGATATTATGGACTTCTTGATTGTCATCGGAGCCATGAAGGCGCGTGATGATTTTGAGCGAGTTAAGATTTTACGAGAAACCCGTAACGACCTTAATCGTGCTAATAATGCTGAAACGGCGAATATTGCTCGGACAGTTTCTGCCAGCATGAAGACTATCAACAATATCAGCAAAATCAAAGATATCATGGGCCTAGAAAATCTACCAGTAGATTTGCAGGAGGTAGCGCAGTTGCGAATTCAGCACCCAGATTACTCTATCCAGCAGTTAGCAGATAGTCTCAGCACTCCTCTGACCAAAAGTGGTGTTAACCACAGACTCAGAAAAATCAATAAGATAGCCGATGAGTTATAAAGATATAAAACAAGCCCTTGAATTATCAGTGTGATTGGTTGATTCCATTTTTAACAGACTGATGTCGCTAGTTTACAAAATATTAACCTGTTTCTTGACAATTGAACAGAGCATGTGAGATAATAAAGAGGAATTGAGTACTAGTTCTATATCATGGACTAAGAAAAGACCCCGAGCTAACTTCCACATTAAGCTTGGGGTCTTTTTTGACACTATTTGTACTTGTTTAGCCATTTATAGTAGATTGAATCTACATTAGTTTGTCATGGCTGCCAAAATATTTATAGAAAGTAATTTGACTTTCCTAATCGATTTATTCACATCTTATTTCAATCTACTATATTGACTAAGCAAAGAACGACACTGGCCACAATTGGTCCGATGATAGTTTTGAGTATTAATTCCATCATGGGCTATCTCACCTCCTTTCGTAGGCGGTGTAGAAGTGCCGTAAATATTATAGCGCATTTATAATTCAGCATGTCAGAGATTTCTTTTGACAACTGAAGATGGATGTGAGATAATAGTGGAGAAGTGAAGATGTAGTCTACCATAACTACAAAAAAGCCCCTGCTGATAACCACAAAAGCAAGGGCTTTTTCTAGTCTACGCTAGAAAGGTGGGTTGGTCGCTATTTCTTGTTTAGCCATTTTTCGATGACTATCAGGATGATACCGATCACCAAGGGTAGAATAATATTTGTGAAGATGTAATCTACCATAGGCTCCACCTCCCTTCTAAGGCAGATGTGCCGTAAAATATTATATCACATGTTCTATCAGTTTGATAAGCATTTTTATTTTTGAAAAAGACGGGGAAAGGTATGAGCTAATCAGATCGTAGATGAACTATAAAACCACGAATCCTATGTGACTCGTGGTTCTTTTTTATAAACTGGTTGAGTGTTTTGGTTGTACCTTTTGTTCTGGGTCAATGTAGTTGATGGCATTGTTAACAGCGGTTGGTGCCTCTCCAAGCCCTGTCGCAATCAAGTCAATTTTTCCGTCATAGTAGCAACAGTCACCGATAGCATAGATACCTGCTTTGCTGGATTCTTGCTTGCTATTGACGATAATCTTGTGACGGTTGAGGTCCAGACCCCAGTTTTTAAGGTTACCGACAGAAGATTTGAAACCATAGTTGACAAAGAGGTGGTCTAGGTCAATCGTTTCTGTTTCATCAGATTTAACTTTTGTGATTTCAAGTTTATCGAGCGTTTTTCCATCTCCAAGGAGTTGGCTAGGGACGAATGGTGTTTTGATGGTCACAGATGATTCTTGCAAGGCTTGGACACTGTGTTCCAAGGCACGGAAATTATCTCTGCGGTGGACAAGGGTAGTTGGCGCAATTTTTTCAAAAGCCAAAGCCCAATCCACAGCTGAGTCTCCCCCGCCAAGAATTGTCACTTTCTTACCAGCATATTGCTGGATGTTGGAAACGTGGTAGTGGATATTTTCATAGCCCTCAACGCCTTCTAGTTCCAGCGGACGTGGTTTGAAGGCACCGCCACCCATAGCGATGATAACAGTTTTAGACAGGTGACTTCCTTTAGAAGTTGTAATTACAAAGCCTTCTTCTTGTTTTTCAATCTCAAGAACCGTTTCGTTGAGATGAATAGGGGTATCAAAGCCATTTAATTGCTCGATTAGACGGTTAGTCAACTCTTCTCCAGTCAGATTTGGGAAACCTGGGACGTCTAGGATTTCCTTTTCAGGATAGAGAATAGCAGGTTGTCCACCTAGTTGGGGAAGAGAGTCGATGATTTGGACCTTGGCTTGGCGTAGGTGGGCATAGAAGGCTGCAAAAAGCCCGACGGGACCACCACCTACAATGGTAATATCATAGAGTTGAGACATGGTTTCTCCTTTGTTTTTTCTAGTAAGTTTATTTTATCATATTTTTCCCTAATTTAAAATGAAGTAGGATAGGGAAAAAAATGCCAGAAAAATGGTATAATAGAAAGGAACGTGTTTGGACAGAGAGGAGACAGTAGATGAACTTTCAACAATTATCCAACCTGCAATATTGGACTAGCTTGTTTTCTAGTCCTTGGAGTATTGCCATCAATCTGTTTGATATTTTGATTGTGGCCTATATTTTATATCGTTTTACAAAAGCGATAGCTGGCACCAAGATTATGATTTTGGTGCGTGGGGTCGTGATTTTTGTATTAGCCCAGGTTGTGGCCAATATCCTTGGTTTAACAACGATTTCTTGGTTGATTAATCAGATTATCACCTATGGGGTTATTGCTGCGGTTGTTATCTTCTCTCCAGAGATTCGGACTGGTTTGGAACGCTTGGGAAGGGCGACAGATTTCTTTTCTACTGCTCAAATTAGTGCAGAGGAGCAAATGATTTGTGCCTTTGTCAAGTCGGTTGAATATATGAGTCCCCGTAAGATTGGTGCTCTGGTTGCCATTCAACGAGTTCGGACCTTACAAGAATACATCGCGACAGGGATTCCTTTGGATGCCAATATTTCGGCAGAACTCCTCATCAATATTTTTATTCCCAACACTCCTCTACACGATGGTGCTGTGATTATCAGAGAAAATCGAATAGCAGTAACCTCTGCCTATCTGCCCTTGACAGAAAGTACAGGGATTTCCAAGGAATTTGGGACCAGACACCGGGCGGCTATCGGTTTATCAGAAGTATCAGATGCCTTGACCTTTATCGTCTCAGAGGAAACAGGTGGCATTTCTATTACCTATAATGGGGTTTTCAAGCACGACTTGACGATTGAAGAATTTGAAGCAGAGCTACGAGCAATTCTTTTGCCAGCTGTTGAGGAAAAAGTCAGTTTCAAGGACCGTTTGTTAGGAGGTTGGAAATATGAGAAAAAATAGTCTATATATCATTTCATCTCTCTTTTTTGCTTGTGTCTTATTTATCTATGCAACGTCAACCAACTTTCAAAATAGCAATACCGCAAGGCAGGTCAAATCAGAAACCTACACCAATACGATAACGAACGTTCCTATCGATATTCACTATGATGCTGACCAGTATTTCATTAGTGGATTTGCATCAGAAGTTTCAGTGATATTAACCGGAGCTAATCGTGTGACCTTGGCCAGCGAAATGCAGGAGAGCACTCGTAAGTTTAAGGTAACTGCTGATTTGACGGATGCCAGTGTTGGAACGATTGAAGTTCCCTTGAACATTGAAAATCTTCCAAGTGGATTGACCGCTGTGGCAACGCCTCAAAAGATTACAGTGAAAGTTGGGAAGAAGGTTAAGCGAGATGGGATGATTGTTGTGCCACAAGTTGACCAAAGCCAGATTGATCCCAAGCTACAAATTGATAGTGTAACCGTGTCAAACGAACGAGTTTCTGTCACAACTGACCAAGAAACATTAGCTAAAATTGATCGTATTATTGCGCTTTTACCAACTAGCGAACGTATAACAGGTAATTACAGTGGTTCAGTACCTTTGCAGGCAATCGACCGCAATGGTGTTGTCTTACCGGCAGTTATTACTCCGTTCGATACAACAATGAAGGTGACTACAAAACCAGTAGCACCAAGTGCAAGCACATCAAATTCAACTACAAGCAGTTCATCGGAGACATCTTCGTCAACGAAAGCAACTAGTTCAAAAACAAATTAAAAAAAGAAAAAGGATTTTATAAAAATGGGTAAATATTTTGGGACTGATGGAGTCCGTGGAGAAGCTAACGTAGAATTAACGCCAGAATTGGCCTTTAAACTAGGACGTTTTGGAGGCTATGTTCTTAGCCAACATGAAACGGAAGCACCGAAAGTCTTTGTAGGACGTGATACACGTATTTCTGGGGAAATGCTAGAATCTGCCTTGGTGGCAGGTCTCCTCTCTGTAGGGATTCACGTATACAAACTAGGCGTTTTGGCAACACCAGCAGTAGCTTACTTGGTTAAAACTGAAGGAGCAAGTGCAGGTGTCATGATTTCTGCCAGCCACAACCCAGCCCTTGATAATGGGATTAAGTTCTTTGGTGGTGATGGTTTCAAACTAGACGACGAAAAAGAAGCAGAAATTGAAGCCCTGCTCGATGCTGCGGAAGATACTCTTCCTCGTCCAAGTGCTGAAGGCTTGGGAACCTTGGTAGATTATCCAGAAGGCTTGCGTAAGTATGAAGGATATCTTGTTTCAACTGGAACTCCTCTTGAAGGAATGAAGGTTGCCTTGGATACGGCCAATGGTGCAGCTTCTACAAGTGCCCGTCAAATCTTTGCAGATCTTGGCGCTCAATTGACGGTTATCGGGGAAACACCAGACGGTCTTAACATCAATCTTAATGTTGGTTCAACCCACCCAGAAGCCCTTCAAGAAGTGGTCAAAGAAAGCGGATCAGCGATTGGTTTGGCCTTTGACGGAGACAGTGACCGTTTGATTGCTGTTGATGAGAATGGTGAGATCGTTGATGGTGACAAAATCATGTACATCATAGGGAAATACCTTTCTGAAAAAGGACAATTGGCCCAAAATACAATCGTGACAACTGTTATGTCCAACCTTGGTTTCCACAAGGCCTTGGACCGTGAAGGCATTAACAAGGCAGTCACTGCAGTTGGCGACCGCTATGTTGTGGAAGAAATGAGAAAATCAGGCTACAACCTCGGTGGTGAACAGTCTGGTCACGTCATCTTGATGGACTACAATACAACAGGTGATGGTCAATTATCAGCTGTTCAATTGACAAAAATCATGAAGGAAACTGGTAAGAGCCTGTCAGAGTTAGCAGCAGAAGTAACCATCTATCCACAAAAATTAGTCAATATCCGAGTGGAAAATGCCATGAAGGAAAAGGCTATGGAAGTGCCAGCTATTAAGGCTATCATCGAGAAGATGGAAGCTGAAATGGCAGGGAATGGCCGTATCCTTGTTCGTCCAAGTGGAACAGAGCCCCTCTTGCGTGTTATGGCAGAAGCTCCTACAACAGAAGAAGTGGACTACTATGTTGATACCATCGCAGACGTAGTTCGAGCTGAAATCGGGATTGACTAAATCCTAGAAAACTAGATGAAAATAAAAAATTATGGTACAATAGCTTATAATATTGTAGCCAAGGGAGAAAGACATGAATCTTAAACGTGAACAAGAATTTGTTAGTCAGTATCATTTTGATGCGCGTAATTTTGAATGGGAAAATGAAAATGGAGCTCCTGAAACTAAGGTGGATGTGAACTTCCAATTAATTCAACATGACCAAGAAAATCAAGTGACTTCCTTGATTGTTGTCTTGAGTTTTATGATTGTATTTGATAAATTTGTCATCAGTGGAACCATTTCACAGGTGAATCATATCGATGGTCGTATTGTTAACGAACCAAGTGAATTGAACCAAGAAGAAGTGGAAACCTTGGCTCGTCCATGTTTGAACATGCTCAACCGTTTGACTTACGAAGTAACTGAAATTGCATTAGACTTACCAGGAATCAATTTGGAGTTCTAATATGAAATTAGCTGTTATCACAGATTCCTCTGCCTATCTCAGTGCAGATACCTTGCAAAGAGAAGATTTATATGTCTTGGATATTCCTGTCAATATTGATGGTGAGGAGTATGTTGAGGGTATCAATCTGACTGCTGAGGAATTTTACCAAAAAATGGCTCAGGCTTCTGAATTGCCTAAGACCAGTCAACCAAGTATTGCCAAGTTAGATGAGATTCTAACTTCGCTCAAAGAACAAGGCTATACCCATGCTTTGGGGCTTTTCCTATCTTCTGGAATTTCAGGTTTTTACCAAAATATCCAGTACATGGTCGATGATTATGAGGGCTTAACCATTGCCTTCCCAGACACTTTGATTACAAGTGCTCCTCTGGGTATCATGGTTGAAAGTGTCTTTAACTGGCGAGACCAGGGCGATGACTTTGCCATTATTCAGGATAAGCTAGCTATTCAAATTAGTCACACATCTGCTTTCATCATGGTCGATGATTTGGATCATTTGGTAAAAGGGGGACGCCTTTCAAATGGAGCTGCGATTTTGGGCAATCTGCTAAGCATTAAGCCAATCCTCTATTTCAATGACCAAGGTGTGATTGAAGTTTACGAAAAAGTTCGTACTGAAAAGAAAGCAACCAAGCGCTTAATTGAGATTATCAAGGAAGTCACAGCTTCAGGCCAATATCGTATCATTGTCATTCACGGGAATGCTCCTGAAAAGGCTGAGGAATTGCGTCAGCACTTGCTAGATTCTGAAGTGGGTACGGATATTTCACTTGCTACATTTGGTAGTGTCATTGGGACACACCTAGGAGCAGGAAGCATTGCTCTGGGTTATATTCCAGTGATTTAGTTGGCGCTTCTAGGCTAGTTAAGAAATAGCAATTGAACACGGACTACCTGCCTCTTGAAAAAAGATGCCTGTCTTACCTTTCATGGAAAGTCAGCGCCATCCCCTATTTTTCACGGGCAGCTAAGGCCCTTTGTATCTTGATAATTGAACACGCCTGGAACCCTTTGTGAAAAAGATAGTTCTTCCAAGGAGGAGACACTCCTTGATTAGAACTCCTATTTTCACTCTGTGTTCTTACAGGCTTTGTATCTTAGAAATTGAACACGGACTACCTGCCTCTTGAAAAAAGATGCCTGTCTTGCCTTTCATGGAAAGTCAGCGTCATTCCCTATTTTTCAAGGGCAGCTATCGTCCTTTGTATCTTAGTCAGGAGTAGAGATGAGTATTCGAGTAATTATTGCTGGTTTTAAGGGAAAGATGGGACAAGCTGCTTGTCAGATGGTCTTGGCTGATTCAGATTTGGACTTGGTAGCAGTTTTGGATCCCTTTGAGTCTGAATCAGAATGGCAGGGTATTCCTGTTTTCAAGGATAAGGCTGATTTGGTCGGTTTTGAAGCAGATGTCTGGGTAGACTTTACTACACCAGCTGTTGCCTATGAAAATACACGCTTTGCTCTTGAAAATGGCTTTGCTCCAGTAGTTGGAACAACTGGTTTCACGAGTGAAGAAATTGCAGAGCTGAAAGCATTTTCTCGTGAACAAAATTTGGGTGGTTTAATCGCTCCTAACTTTGCCTTGGGTGCTGTTTTACTCATGCAATTTGCAAGGCAGGCTGCTAAATATTTCCCAAATGTGGAGATTATCGAGCTCCATCATGACAAGAAAAAGGATGCTCCGAGTGGAACTGCTATTAAAACAGCTGAGTTAATGGCAGAAGTTCGAGAGTCTATCCAGCAGGGTGCAGCAGATGAGGAAGAATTGATTGCAGGTGCTCGTGGTGCTGACTTTGATGGCATGCGCATCCACTCAGTTCGTTTGCCAGGCTTGGTAGCCCATCAGGAAGTCATCTTTGGCAATCAGGGAGAAGGATTGACACTCCGTCATGACTCCTATGATCGCAGCTCCTTCATGACAGGGGTGAATTTGGGAATTAAAGAAGTTGTCAAGCGTCATGAGCTTGTCTATGGATTAGAACACTTATTATGAGATTAACGCAAATGCCTTCTGAATTTCAGAAGGCTTTACCAGTATTAGAAAAAATTAAAGAAGCAGGTTTTGAGGCCTATTTTGTTGGAGGTTCTGTTCGAGATGCCCTCCTCAATCGTCCTATCCATGATGTGGATATTGCGACGTCTTCTTATCCAGAAGAAACCAAGCAGATTTTTCCGCGAACAGCCGATATCGGAATCGAGCATGGAACTGTCTTGGTCTTAGATGGGGACGAGGAGTATGAGGTGACTACTTTTCGGACAGAGGATGTCTATGTGGACTATCGCAGACCCAGTGCGGTCTCTTTTGTGCGCTCGCTAGAAGAAGACCTCAAACGCCGTGATTTCACAGTCAACGCCTTTGCCTTGGACGATACAGGAGAAATCATTGACTTGTTTCATGGTTTAGAAGATTTGGAAAAGCAAGTCTTACGAGCAGTTGGAGTGGCAAGTGAGCGTTTCAACGAAGATGCTTTGCGGATTATGCGTGGTTTCCGTTTTCAAGCCAGTCTTGGTTTTGAACTTGAGACAGAAACGTTTAAAGCAATGAAGACCTTGACGCCACTTTTGGAGAAAATTTCTGTGGAGCGTACCTTCGTTGAGTTTGATAAACTCTTGCTGGCTCCATTTTGGAGAAGGGGTTTGGCTTCCATGATTGAGAGTCAAGCTTATGACTATCTCCCTGATATGGCATCTAGCAAAGACAAACTTAACAGACTGTTTGATTTGGAGACTGATTTCACCTTTGAATCTTCAGAGCAAGCCTGGGCTGCTCTACTGTGGGCTTTGGAGATTGAAAATGCGCAGCCATTTTTGAAGGCTTGGAAGACCTCACGTCAGTTTGCTAAGCAAGTTCAGGATTTACTGACTATTTTGGCCTTGCGTGAAAAGGGAGAATTGAGCAAGCGCGATTGTTATCGCTTTGACTTGGATTTTCTTTTACAGGCTGAAAATCTTCGTCAGGCTCAGGGAAAACCAGTCAACCCACAAGTCATCACAGAAACCTACCAGAGTCTGACCATTCATGACAAGAAAGAAATCCAAATCAACGGTGGTATTTTGATCAAGGAATATGGCTATCAACCAGGTCCAGATTTGGGAGAGATTTTAACAGAGATAGAGTTTGCCATTGTCGATGGAGAATTGGAAAATGACCGTCAAGCCATCCATGCTTATCTAAGGGAGAAAAAATGAGTGATTTTATCGTTGAAAAACTAAGCAAATCCGTTGGTGACAAGACCGTTTTTAAGGATATTTCCTTTATCATCCATGACCTAGACAGAATTGGTCTAATCGGTGTCAATGGGACTGGCAAGACCACCCTTTTAGATGTTCTTTCTGGTGTTTCTGGCTTTGATGGGGATGTTAGTCCTTTTTCAGCTAAGAATGATTACCAAATTGGTTACTTGACTCAAGATCCTGATTTTGATAATAGAAAGACAGTTTTGGATACGGTTCTATCTAGTGAACTAAAGGAAATCCAGCTCATTCGTGAATATGAGTTGATTATGCTCAACTACAGTGAGGACAAGCAGGCTCGTTTGGAACGGGTCATGGCTGAGATGGATTCTCTTCAAGCTTGGGAAATTGAGAGTCAGGTTAAGACTGTTCTCTGCAAGCTGGGGATTCAGGACTTATCTACTCCTGTTGGGGAATTGTCAGGTGGTCTGAGAAGACGGGTTCAGTTGGCACAAGTCTTACTTGGTAATCACGACCTTTTGCTTTTGGATGAGCCGACCAACCATCTGGACATTGCGACTATTGAGTGGCTGACCCTCTTTTTAAAAAATTCCAAGAAGACCGTCCTTTTTATCACCCACGATCGTTATTTCCTAGACGCTTTGTCAACACGTATTTTCGAGTTGGATCGCGCAGGTTTGACCGAGTACCAGGGAAATTACCAGGACTATGTTCGCCTAAAGGCGGAACAGGATGAGCGCGACGCGGCTCTACTTCATAAAAAGGAACAACTTTATAAGCAAGAATTGGCCTGGATGCGCAGACAACCGCAGGCGCGTGCGACCAAGCAGCAGGCTCGTATCAATCGTTTCCATGACTTGAAAAAGGAAGTTTCAGGCAGTAGTGCTGAGACAGACTTGACCATGAACTTTGAAACCAGTCGGATTGGGAAGAAAGTCATCGAGTTTCAGGATGTTTGCTTTGCTTATGATGACAAGATAATTTTGCAAGATTTTAATCTCTTGGTGCAGGCTAAAGATCGTATTGGAATCGTTGGGGACAACGGTGTTGGGAAATCAACTCTCCTTAACTTGATTGCAGGCATTCTTGAGCCGACAGCAGGACAAGTTGTGATTGGGGAAACTGTTCGTATCGCCTATTTCTCTCAGCAAATTGAGGGCTTGGATGAAAGCAAGCGAGTGATCAATTACTTGCAGGAAGTGGCAGAAGAGGTCAAGACCAGCGGTGGTTCTACGACTTCTATTGCAGAGCTGCTGGAGCAGTTTCTTTTCCCACGTTCGACGCATGGAACCTTGATTGAGAAATTGTCTGGGGGAGAGAAAAAACGTCTTTATCTCCTCAAACTGCTCTTGGAAAAACCAAATGTTCTTCTCTTGGACGAACCGACAAATGATCTAGATATTGCGACCTTGACAGTTTTGGAGAATTTCTTGCAAGGCTTTGCTGGTCCAGTTTTGACTGTTAGTCACGACCGCTATTTCTTGGATAAGGTAGCGACCAAGATTCTGGCTTTTGAAGATGGCAAGATTCGTCCATTCTTTGGTCATTATACCGACTACCTAGATGAAAAAGCCTTTGAAACAGAGATGGCCAATCAAGTACAAAAGGCTGAAAAGGAGAAAGTCGTCAAGGTCCGTGAAGACAAGAAACGCATGACCTACCAAGAAAAGCAGGAGTGGGCAAGCATTGAAGGCGATATTGAAACCTTGGAAAATCGTATCGCTGCTATTGAAGAGGAGATGCAGGCCAATGGTTCTGACTTTGGTAAGCTGGCTACTCTCCAAAAAGAACTAGATGAGAAAAACGAAGCACTCCTTGAAAAATACGAACGCTATGAGTATCTCAGTGACTTTGATAGCTAGAAGAATGGAAAAATCCCGTCTCATGACAGGATTTCTCTATTCTTTTTTTGTTTCTTGGTGAAAGATATTTTGCCAGGTTTCGTGGCGACGCCAGATACTGGTATGGATGATACCATCTAACTCATAGGAGATGAGTTTGGTCTTCTGACTGATGGAAGTGATCTGAATATCCTTGATAGCGGAATTCAAGTCTTTTTCGGCTTTATAGGCCTCTTTATCCATCTGCTCTCCATCTTGACGAATATAGACAAAATCGTCAGCCAAGAGTTCTTCCAGTTGATTTCCTTGGTCAATCAATTGTTCGCGCATAAGCAATTTTTTATAGACATTGTCTAAAATTTCATCTTCAGGGATAGGTGCTGGCTCGATATGGACATCGGTATCAAAGACTCCAAAACGTTCTTCCAGCATAGACTCGACCTGATCCGCAATTTCATGGCTTTCAAAAACAGACAGGTCAGGGTTCATCTCTAGCGTAATATCCAGGTAGATGTTGCTACCGTAGGTGCGACCTCTTTGCGACTTAACCTTGCTGATTTTGGGAATTTCCATGATAGCCTTTTGGTAGTCCTCGAGCAGACGGTCATCAAAGCCATCCGAAAGGCTAAAGGAAGACTCGATGAAGATATCATAGGCAGTTTTCAAGATAAAGAAAGTGATGATAATGGCAACCAGTTTATCCACAATGGGATAATTGAAACTGCTAGCCAGGATGGCAATGGTAGTACCAAGTGAGGTGACAGCATCAGAAAGATTGTCCTTGGCGGCAGCCTTCAGTGCCTTGGAGTTGGATTTCTTACTGAGGCGAGTATTGTAGAGATAAACTAGAAACATAATCGTTGCAGAAATGATTCCCAGAGTTGCACCCAGAGGGTCAATGACTGTTTCTTCACGACTGAGAATCTTTTGAATGGTATCCCTTAGTACATCAAAGCCAACATAAAACATGATGATAGAAGTGACCAAGCTAGCCAAATCTTCAATCTTCCAGTGGCCAAAACGGTGGTCTCGGTCAGCAGGCTGGCGTGCCATCCGGATTCCAATCAAGAGGGCCACATTTCCAATGATGTCCGACACGTTGTTAAAACCATCGGCCACCAAACTGGATGAATGGAGGAGGTGCCCAGTTGCTAATTTCGCTGCAGACAAGATCAAATAGGTCGAAATACTGATAATGGCCCCACGCTCAGCTAACTTGAGATTTGAGATAGATTGCTTCATTCAACTTCCTTTCTAGTCATATAGCATTCTACCATTATACTGGTTTTCAAGGGAAAATTCAAATAAGTCATTTTTTACTCTTTGAAAACTTTTCAAAATTTGGTATAATAGTACTACTCAAGGGAGTAGCTGGCAGAAACCTGTGATAGTGTCGTCATTCCGAATTTTATACTGAAAAGTATGCTTTCCGGCACTATCTTAAACAGCGATACTTGTTATGATTAACAGGTCTCTTTTTGTTTGTCGTGAAAAGATGCGATGAGGGAAAAGAGAGTCTGTTTTGCACACAATGTCAAGGAGGAGACACATGTCAAAAGAACAAAAACGCCAAGCGTTTTACACTCAGAGTCCTGAAGAGGTCTTGAAGGCTGTGGATGCGACCGAGCAAGGTTTGTCATCAAGTGAGGCAGAAAAACGCCTTGCAGAATTTGGCCACAATGAACTCGAAGAAGGCGAGAAACGATCAATCCTGGTCAAATTCATCGAGCAATTTAAGGATTTGATGATTATCATCCTAGTTGCGGCAGCAATCTTGTCAGTCTTGACTTCTGGTGGGGAAGATATCGCAGATGCCATTATCATCTTAGCCGTGGTAATCATCAATGCTGCCTTTGGTGTTTACCAAGAAGGGAAAGCAGAAGAAGCTATCGAAGCTCTCAAATCAATGTCTAGTCCAGCTGCCCGCGTTCTTCGTGATGGGCATATGGCAGAGATTGATTCAAAAGAATTGGTACCAGGTGATATCGTTGCCCTCGAAGCAGGTGATGTAGTACCAGCAGACCTACGTTTGCTTGAAGCCAACTCTCTTAAAATCGAAGAAGCTGCCCTGACAGGTGAGTCTGTTCCAGTTGAAAAAGACTTGACAGTCGAGCTTGCGACAGATGCTGGTATTGGTGACCGTGTCAATATGGCCTTCCAAAACTCAAATGTGACTTATGGTCGTGGTCTTGGTGTTGTTGTCAATACAGGGATGTACACGGAAGTTGGTCATATCGCTGGCATGCTCCAAGATGCGGATGAGACAGACACACCACTTAAACAAAACTTGAACAACCTTTCTAAGGTCTTGACCTATGCAATCTTGGTCATTGCCCTTGTTACTTTTGTAGTGGGTGTCTTCATTCAAGGGAAAAATCCACTCGGTGAGTTGATGACCTCTGTTGCGCTTGCTGTTGCAGCCATTCCAGAAGGGCTACCAGCTATCGTAACTATCGTTCTTGCCCTTGGTACTCAAGTTTTGGCCAAACGTAACTCTATCGTTCGTAAGTTGCCAGCAGTAGAAACACTTGGTTCAACGGAAATCATCGCTTCTGATAAGACTGGTACGTTGACCATGAACAAGATGACCGTTGAAAAAGTCTTCTATGATGCAGTCCTACATGACTCAGCTGATGACATTGAACTGGGTCTTGAAATGCCGCTTCTACGTTCAGTAGTCTTAGCTAACGATACTAAGATTGATGTCGAAGGCAATCTGATTGGTGACCCTACTGAAACAGCCTTCATCCAGTATGCCTTGGACAAGGGCTACGATGTTAAAGGTTTCTTAGAGAAATATCCACGTGTGGCTGAGTTGCCATTTGACTCTGACCGTAAGCTCATGTCAACAGTTCATCCACTTGCAGATGGACGCTTCCTCGTAGCTGTTAAAGGTGCGCCAGACCAACTCTTGAAACGTTGTGTTCTTCGTGATAAGGCTGGGGATATTGCTCCGATTGACGAGAAGGTTACAAACCTCATTCACACAAACAACTCTGAAATGGCCCACCAAGCCTTGCGTGTCCTTGCAGGTGCTTATAAGATTATTGACAGCATTCCAGAAAACCTTATTTCTGAAGAGCTTGAAAATGATTTAATCTTTACTGGTTTGATTGGGATGATTGACCCTGAACGTCCTGAAGCTGCTGAGGCTGTTCGTGTGGCTAAGGAAGCGGGAATTCGTCCAATCATGATCACAGGTGACCATCAAGACACTGCAGAAGCTATTGCTAAACGTTTGGGAATCATCGATGCAAATGATACAGAAGGCCACGTTTTAACTGGTGCTGAACTCAATGAATTGTCAGATGAAGACTTTGAAAAAGTAGTTGGTCAATACTCTGTTTATGCCCGTGTGTCTCCAGAGCACAAGGTTCGTATTGTGAAGGCTTGGCAAAAACAAGGTAAAGTCGTTGCCATGACAGGTGACGGTGTCAATGATGCACCAGCTCTGAAAACAGCCGATATCGGTATCGGTATGGGAATCACTGGTACAGAGGTTTCTAAGGGGGCTTCTGACATGATTCTTGCAGATGATAACTTTGCGACTATCATTGTTGCAGTTGAAGAAGGACGTAAGGTCTTCTCAAACATTCAAAAGACTATTCAGTATCTGCTTTCTGCCAATACTGCTGAAGTATTAACTATCTTCTTATCAACCTTGTTTGGTTGGGGTGTCTTGCAACCAGTTCATCTCTTATGGATTAACTTGGTAACAGATACCTTCCCAGCTATCGCTCTTGGTGTTGAACCTGCTGAGCCTGGTGTCATGAACCATAAACCACGTGGACGCAAGGCAAGCTTCTTCTCAGGTGGTGTTTTGAGTTCTATCATCTATCAAGGTGTACTCCAAGCAGCTATTGTTATGAGTGTTTATGGTCTTGCTCTTCTTTACCCAGTTCACGTGGGTGACAATCATGCCATTTATGCGGATGCCCTTACTATGGCCTTTGCAACCCTTGGTTTGATTCAGCTCTTCCATGCCTACAATGTCAAGTCTGTTTACCAATCCATCTTGACAGTTGGACCATTCAAGTCTAAGACTTTCAATTGGTCTATCTTGGTATCCTTCATCCTTCTCATGGCAACAATCGTCGTAGAACCGCTTGAAGGAATCTTCCACGTAACCAAACTAGACTTGTCACAATGGGGAATCGTGATGGGCGGAAGCTTCTCAATGATTATTATCGTCGAAATTGTTAAGTTTATTCAACGCAAACTCGGTTTTGACAAGAATGCGATTTAAAAAAAGTCATCTTCGGATGGCTTTTTGCTACAGTTGAGGGAAAGGGCTTGCAGTTATTGGCTTTTGTGCTATAATTGCTATAATATAGTAAAAAGTAAGAGGAGTGTGAGGAAGTGGAGAAGAAAATTGTAAAGGATATTTTGTTTTTATCTCAGGTGTCTCAGCCGGCAAGTAAGGAAGATCTGTATCTTGCCAGAGATTTACAGGATACGCTTTTAGCAAATCGTGAAACCTGTGTCGGTCTAGCTGCCAATATGATTGGAGTGCAGAAGCGCGTGATTATTTTTAATCTTGGCTTGGTTCCCGTGGTCATGTTTAACCCAGTGCTCCTGTCCTCTGAAGGACCTTATGAGACAGAGGAAGGCTGTTTGTCCTTGACGGGTGTGAGACCAACTAAGCGTTTTGAAACCATAAGGGTTGCTTATCGTGACAGCAAGTGGCAGGAACAGACCATTACCTTGACAGGATTCCCAGCTCAGATTTGCCAGCATGAACTGGATCACTTGGAAGGACGAATCATTTAGGAGGAAAGCAAATGAAACGAATAGTCTTTGAACTTATTTTTATCGCAACGACCTGGTATATCTTTTTACCGCCCCTTAACCTGACCAGCTGGGAATTTCTCTTTTTCCTTTGTGGGCATTTGTTGCTTGTGGCAATCTTATTTGGCTTTGGCAAGGGAATCAATCTGGTCAAAACGGTTCATGTGCGCCACGGCAAGGCAGAAGCTGCCTTAAATCTAGAGGGTTTCAAAATCAATCGGTTAGGGAAAATCCTTTTAGCTTCTATTGGAGGAATTCTTCTCTTAGCAGCCTTGGTTTCCTTGGTGACTTCCAGCATTTTTCAGGCTAAAAATTATGCTAATGTAGTCACAGTTACGGAAAAAGACTTTACTGAATTTCCTAAGACTGACACCAGTAAGGTTCCTATCCTAGATAGAAGCACTGCTGAAAAAATTGGTGACCGCTACTTGGGTTCCCTGACGGATAAGGTGTCGCAGTACGTAGCGGCAGATACCTATACTCAATTGACGATTGATGGGAAACCTTATCGGGTTACGCCACTAGAATACGCAGACCCTATCAAGTGGTTTAATAATCAGGCCAAGGGAATCGGCGAGTATATCAAGGTGGACATGGTAACCGGGAATGCAGACTTGGTAGACTTGAAGACACCAATCAAATATTCAGACTCGGAGTATTTTAACCGTGATGTCAAGCGTCACCTGCGCTTGAAGTACCCAACTAAAATCTTCAAGACTCCATCTTTTGAGGTGGACGATGAGGGCAATCCTTTCTATGTAGCAACGGTTTACCAAAAGCAATTTGGACTTGCGGTTCCTCGTCCTGTTTCAGTCATTATCTTGGATGCCACAAATGGAGAAACCAAGGAATACAGCTTGGCAGATGTTCCAGAATGGGTGGACAGGGTTTATCCAGCTGAGGAAACTATTGAGCAAATTAACTACAACGGTAAGTACAAGGACGGTTTCTGGAATGCTATGATTTCCAAGAAAAACGTGACCCAGACTACCAAGGGCTATAATTACTTGTCTATCGGTAATGACATCTATCTCTACACAGGCGTGACGTCGGCCAATGCAGATGAAAGTAATCTTGGTTTCATTCTTGAAAATATGCGAACAGGAGAAATCACTAAGTACAGCTTGGCTTCTGCGACCGAAGAATCAGCCCGTGAATCAGCCGAAGGTGCTGTTCAGGAGAAATCCTACAAGGCGACCTTCCCAATCCTCATCAACCTTAATGACAAGCCTCTCTACATCATGGGCTTGAAGGACAATGCTGGCTTGGTCAAAGAGTATGCTTTGGTAGACTCAGTCGAGTACCAAAACGTTATCGTAGCTACGACAGTGGAAGAGCTACTCAGCAAGTACGCCAATAAAAACGACCTTGAAATTGACAATGCAACAACAGAAAGCATCAAGGGTGTGGTAGCAGACCTCAAATCAGCTGTTATCAAAGGAGACACCGTCTACTTCTTTAAAGTTGATGGCAAGATATACAAAGTCAAGGCCTCAGTCTCAGATGACCTTCCTTACCTTGAAAATGGTAAAACCTTCGAAGGTCAAGTAGGAAAAGACAACTATCTCAAGACCTTTAAAGTACAGTAATACTCTTCGAAAATCAAATTCAAACCACGTCAACGTCGCCTTGCCGTACTCAAGTACAGCCTGCGGCTAGTTTCCTAGTTT